>CAZIDU010000008.1:0-64475 GCA_964538055.1 uncultured Desulfocapsa sp.
GAGGTTAAATGTATTTTCTACAAATAGAGTTTGGCGGAACTTGGTTTTAAGTCCGTCAGACTCCTAGTGTTTTGATCTGTTCTTCTCATCAAGCTGTCAGGGGCGACAATTGCTGTGGAAACAATGGGTGTTTTTTTACATTCAGCTAAAGGAAGACGGACTTATTGAAATCACCTCAAATTCCCTTGTCCCACCTGGTGTTTTGGCGATAACATCATCACCCACTTCTTTGCCAAGGAGACTCTTTCCAAGGGGCGAGAAGACAGATATTGATCCCTTCTTCACATCAGCTTCTTCAGCACCAAGCAACTGATAGGAAACATCCTCATCTGTGTCCATGTCAAGAAGTTCAACAACAGTACCAAATACTGCTCTCTCACAATTAACTTTAGTACAATCAATCACCTCAGCACGACCAAGCTTATCCTTTAAATCCATGATTCGTCCTTCAATCATTCCCTGTCGTTCTTTGGCAGCATGATATTCAGCATTTTCTTTTAAATCACCATGCTCTCTTGCAATTGCAATGGCCTTGACAACAACATGTCTTTCAACGCGTTCAAGATTATTTAATTCTTCTTTTAATGCAATATTTCCTTGTTTTGACATCGGAACGCGTACTACCATTATTTTCTCCATATAAAAAAATAACTCCTGTAAAGATTATCCCTACAGGAGTACAAAATTAGAAACAAAAATTTTCTACCAGCGATAAATCACAGAACAAATAAAATTCATTTCCTGAATATCAGCCCCATGCGTAAATTCGAAACTGCCATTTAATAAAAAATGCCGATTCATTTCAATAAAAATCTGCGTTTTTACTTCATGATTATCATATCCACCAATTTCATAACCGAATGAATATTCAAGTTTATAATAACTTGGTGCCCCACGTCCAAGAATGTCTTCTGCCAGCTGATGTTCAAAAGACAAAGTAAATAAATTCTGCCAATATTCCTTAGGACTCCAATAAGGGTGATCTGAAGGTAAAAAACCTGATGAAGTTCTATAGCTCATAGGGAGATTGCCTTCAGCGTTATGAGAATACTCATAACCATATCGGAACTGTAATAATGTGGGTTCAGGTTTGATAATATAGGAACTCCAAATTTCATATCGATTTTGATGATTTCCATCGGAATATTCAGTATAAAGATACTCTGCACCACCAAAGAGACGAGGCAGAAGATCAACGCGTAACCCAGCCCTGTATCCTGCTTCACTGATGGCAGACTTTAAGGCTTCAACGGTATCATCATTTATATCCTGTGATGCACCAAGATATCCGTGAACACCGTCACCAATTCTTCCGTTCACCCGAAAATCATACAAAAAAGTACTTCTATATTCGTCATCTGGACTCTCCACACCAACGGCAGCAACAAAATCTAAATCATAGATAGGACTCCATTTTATTTCTGCTTCGAGGTGATCACGCCAAAGGTTCTGGTCATCATCTATGGATTCGCTATAAATTCGCCTGACATCAAATAACAGTTCATGATTGAAGGATGGCATAAACCAGGCCTTGATTCCCCCTCCCCTTTGTCTAATATCATAATGTTCTTCCCGACCGTCTTTACTACTGGATGAAAAGAAAGGTGCAATCTGCGGTAACCTCTTTAAACTGTTACGTTGACTAGCTTCATCAAGGTCAGGATATCCAGGACTTTCTTTTTTCATTATTTCATATAAGGCTGCTTCCTTTCCAAGAAAGCCTAATCGACTATAAATACCAGCCAGATCATAAAGGTTTTCCGAAGATCTATTCTCTAACAGGATTTTTTGATATTTACCCATGGCCTGATAATAGTTACCATCTGTCATCGCCTGTCGCACAGAAAACTCTCGATTCACTATCTGTTGCCATCTATATGTTGAATAAAGGTTTGCGGCAATTTTCACCTCCGGCTTTTGCAAATATTTCAGAGCAAAAAGAGGGCTCATAACCACGGTAAGTCGATCTGGTTCTGGAGGGGTCGTGAAAGAAATCACATTAAAGAAAGTTTTTTCAGGTGCCGGCAGTGAAAGTTCTATGTTTTGCTTGGTCAGTTGTTGGGCGAATTCCTTTTCAACTGGAGGCCGAAGGAGAGACTCATAGAGTAACAATGAGTCCTCAACGCGCTTAGCGGCCCAGAATGCTCTCGCAAGCAATAATTGCTGGTTTACCGGTAAGGATGCTATATCAGGAACCACCTTACGTACACTAAGAGTATTTTCACCGGTCTTTACAGGCTTCCACTCAGGAGCCAATTCTTCAATGAGATCTCCAAACTTAGCAGTCTTGAACTGTAACTCAAGGAAGTTTTGTTTAAATCCAAGTTCCTTCGGGTACTCAGCAGAAAGTTTCTGAAACATTTCAAGAGCAGCAAAATCATCACCTAGGGAACGTAACAGTTTCGCTTTAAGTACTCTCGCTCTAAGAGAGAATGGAACATGGAGAAGATATTTTTCACAGAGAACTAAAGCGAGCTGAAATGATTTGTGTTTTTCAAAACTATACGCAATATCAAGTAAAACAGCTTTGGGTTTATCCTCTACACTCGTTAGAAAAGAATTTTGCTGTGTTTTATCGATTTTTTGATCGATTAATACTGAAAGAGTATGCAAATCAAGAGTTGTATGGGCTTCGAAAAGTAGTGGTTCCAGGACGCTCTTAGCGTTTTCATATGCCCCTTCCTGATAATACAATTTTGCCATGATTCTCTTTAACTCAAAACATTGGCTTTTTAGGTCCGTGCATAAGTTATCGTTGTCATGGAAATAATCCTCTAACAACTCGAGCGCTACTTCTGTTTGCCCTGAAGTATAAAGAATCTCAATTTTCGTCAGAAAATTATTTATTTCCTCTGCCCTATCACCGGGGTGCAATTCGTTTGAATCAAGTACTGAAAATTCATACCATTTCCAGGCATTTCCCCAGTTGCTATTGAGAAGACTGGTCTTGATAAGCTGGAATAGTAGCTCTTTCTTCTCTTTGCCTTCTATTAACCACAATCGTAATTGCTGTTCGGCTTCAAAATAGTGTTTCTCGGATTGAAGAATCGTAAGTAACGAATCAGCGACAATCGTTTTTTCTGCAATCGACAAATCCTGACGAGCCTGGAGATGGCGATAGATCTCATCGGCCAATGAGAATAAATCATTTACAAGCAGAGCCTTTCCGTACAAAAAACTGCCCTTTTTAAAAACAAGATTTGTTGGCGAGTTATCTGAGAATAGAGCATAGAAAGCGTGTAAATCCTCTATATGTCCCATTCTTCCGGCGAGTTGTAGACATTTAAATACAACCTCATAATCTTCTGGATTTCCTATAAGGTATTGCTTGTAATATTCCAGCGTCAATACTTCCTGTTGCTGCTTCTCTGCAATTTTAGCTCGAAGCATAAAATATTCTGCCCCCTGTTTCATTTCAGTGGTCATTGAATCAAGTGCCCTGAGAGATGCTGGATACCTGCCGGTACTGAAATAGATCTTGGCAAGTTTAAACAATGTTTCCTGATCATTGGAGTTGTGTAAATTTATAATTTCAAGGACTTCAAGTAGTTCCTGTACTTTTCCCAGAGATTCAAGTTGTTCAGCCATTGAATAATAGACAGCAAGTCGATCCGGAATAACTTTGGCAAGGTCACGCCACAGGGTCCAGGCACCCTCATTTTCAACGATGACAAGAAGGTCATTGGCAAGTATTGCCTGAATTCTCTTAATTTCCGCTATCACCCTGTCATCCGTGGGAACCCTTTTGCGATATTCCTCATAGTAGTACAGGGCCTTGTCAGGACGACTTTGCTGGTAAAGAAAGACCCTGCCGGTCTGTAAGAAAAGTAATGGTGTTTCTTCACCATGGGCAATTCGTATAAGAAGATGCGTTAAGGCCTTATCTTCCTGGTTACTATCAAGATAGTAGTTTGAGAGTGTTTTATGAAAAGGAAGATAAAAGGGGTGAAATCTGAGATATCCGTGCCAGCTGGAGACAAGCATATCTTGCTTTCCAGCTGTTTCAAACAATGGAATACTTTCCAGATAGTCACGGTCCGTTCCAGCAAATTCAGTAAGCAGAGTTGTGTAATAAGTTAACGCCTTTTCACTATCAGAACGCTTTTTACTATAAAGGGCAAGTTGGCGAATTAACGTCTCTTCATGAGGGACAATAAGATAAAGTTGTTCCATTAAAGGGTACGCCATTTCCAATCGATCAAGTTTCTGTAAGGCGTGTATCTGTCCTTTAAGCGCTTCGATTGCAAATGGGCCACCTGGGGACGTTGTGTACACCTGCCCCATATGTTTTGCAGCTTGCTCGTAGCGTTTCTGAACAAGTGCAATTCTACCTCCATAGATCAGATATTCCTCAGAAGTAGCATCGGTCTCAAGAAGTTTCTGGATTACCTGAGCCGCCTCTTGCCACTGTCCTGAATCCATCAACAGGATCACATATTCCCGCAAGGCTTCTTCAATAGAAGGCTTCAGAACAAAAAGTTCTCGATATATAGAAATAGATTTTGTTTTATCAGTACGTAAGGATGCTGCTCTTGCACTATTCCAAAGTTGCATCCATACGGGTTCTGTTGCAGTGCCCTGGACAGTAATGAAATGGCTGGAGTGTATTACTGGTGAATTTTTCAACTCATCAGCAATAATGAATGAGGGTAAAAATAACGAACTGAGACAATAAAACAAACAGACTGATAGGAACAGAACTCTTTTACATAGTGTGGTTTTATACATTATATCAGCATTTCCAGACGGCAACTACCTTTCATAATGTAAGAAAAAAAATTACTAATCCTTATAAAATGCAACAATCTGCTCCACAATATATTCCTGCATCTCCGAGGTTAATTCGGGATAAATGGGTAATGCGATGGTTGTTCGGGCAGCCTTCTCAGCATGTGGCAGACTTGGCTTTTCAATGAGCCCCTGTAAACATACCTGTTCATGAAGACACAGTGGGTAATAAATTTCACAACCAATATCACGGGACCGAAGCCAGTCAATAAGTGCATCCCTGTTCTCAACCCTGATAACATATTGATTATAAATATGGTAATTATGTACACTACCAGATGATTGTGCTGTTGCGACGTTTTCGTAAACAGCCACAGGCGTTTTTAGCTTTTTATCAGCAATCAGGTTTGTCTCGGAAAACAGTTTATTATACAACGCTGCGTTGGCTCTCCTGGCACTGTGCCAGTTTTCAAGATATCTTAATTTTATTCGTAATACCGTGGCCTGAATTGGATCAAGTCGAAAATTACCGCCAATTTTTGCATGATAATATTTAGGCTTTGCCCCATGATTACGGAGCATTTTCAATAAGTTGTCAAAATCAGCATCGTTACTGACAACCATTCCACCATCTCCAATACCCCCGAGATTTTTACTTGGAAAGAAGGAGAAGCAGCCAGCAGTCCCCATGGTCCCACTCCGCTTCCATTCCCCTGCTGCATTTGGATATTCTGCACCGATCGCCTGGGCAGCATCTTCAACGACGGGAATACCATATTTTTTCCCAAGTGCCATAATTGCATCCATGTCAGCACATTGGCCGTAAAGATGCACCGGTATAATTGCCTTAATGGTTTTTTCTGTATCAGACTCTAACACCTTGGCCATGGAAGCGGGATCAATATTGAATGAAACCTCATCAATATCAGCAAATACTGGTAATGCACTACAACGTAAAACCACCCCCATGGTTGCAAAGAAAGAATAGGATGTTGTCAGAACCCGATCGCCAGGCCCTATATTCAGTGCCATCAACGCGACAAGGAGAGCATCGGTGCCGCTTGACACCCCGGTGCCACAGGATGTATTGCAGTATTCAGCTATTTCCTGTTCCAGAGCAATTACCTCTGGTCCTTGAATATATATCGTTGAATCCACAACCTTGGTTACGGCAGCAATAATTTCTTCACGGAGTGGCAGTAGTTGACTGCCAAGATCTAACAATGGAATTTTCATACCTTTTGTACCATTCGTTTACCATCAAAAAAATCTACTATATCGGGCATTTCAACCTCGAGATATTTCTTCATTTTTTTGAGTAAATTAACTTCAATCTGCCGAACACGTTCTCGTGAGATACCAAACCGGTCTGCTATAGTCTGAAGAGTCAACGGTTCATCTGTAAGCAACCTTTCCTCTAAAATCATTTTTTCTTTATCATTTAATTTTACTTTAAGAACCGTTAGGAGATCAGAAAGTTTAGTTTTCATCTCTGTACCGGCGACAATATCTTCAATTGCAGGTCCATGGGATGGAATAAAACTTTTCTGTTCATCTTCGGAGTCTGATCGTACGGGACTTTCAAGGGAAACATCCCAACTGTCCATACGCTGACTCATTTCAATAACTTCACTCTCTTTAACCTTTAATCGTTCAGCAAGGAGTTTAACCTCAGGCTTAAAGCCTTGAGCTTCCAATAGCTTTTTTTCTTTGTTAAGAGAAAAGAACAATTTCCGTTGTGCCTGAGTGGTTCCAATCTTTACAAGTCGCCAGTTATCCATGATAAATTTCAGAATATAGGCACGAATCCAATAGGCAGCATAGTAGGAAAACTTAACACCACGATAGGGATCAAATTTTTTGGTTGCCTGAACAAGCCCGACATTGCCTTCCTGTATCAGATCCATAAAATTCTGCATCCAATATTTCTGGAAATCCATCGCAACCTTTACCACAAGACGAAGGTTTGCAGAAACCAAGCGATAAGCAGCATCTTGATCACCATCTTCTCGAAACCGGATTGCGAGTTCATCGGTCTCTTCCCTCGACAAGAGCTCATACTGACTGATTTCCTGGAGATATCGATGAAGAGCTGGATTGCTGACGGTGGGAAGATTTGTGTCATCGGGCAAAGCAACCAGAGGATTCTCCTGTGGCCCCGAATCAACAGCTTTTTTAGTATCCTTTTTGGTAATTGTTTTTTTCTTTGAGGTCATATCCTCTTTCTCATATCACCTGTTAACAGGTGCCTGTGATTACTTGCCATAAATAGATAAAATATCTTCACGTAATCTCTCATTATTACTACTGATACAGGAAAAGGCAATCATTATATCCTTGGTTAAAAATCTAGAATTTTATCTTTTCCTTATTTCACAATGTGTTACTTCTTTTTTTCTATTTATGACGAATTTTTATTCTTATGTTATCATAACTCTATTGATGACCAAAATTCTATTTTATTGTTTTCTGTTTTATGCTAAAAGGCATGTTTTCCACACTAATCCGTCGCATTCTCGATGAATCTTATCCTTATACTCTTTAGGAATCATGAATAACATACGAAATTTTTCCATCATTGCCCATATCGATCACGGCAAGTCCACCCTGGCTGATAGGATGATCCAATTGTGCCAGCAGGTCAGTGTCCGTGATTTTAAGGATCAGTTACTTGACAACATGGACATCGAGCGAGAACGCGGCATCACAATAAAAAGCCAGACCATCTGCCTTCCCTACACAGCAGAAGACGGCAAAGAGTATATACTTAACCTAGTTGATACCCCCGGTCACGTCGATTTCAGCTACGAAGTATCTCGTGCGCTCAGCTCCTGTGAAGGTGCCCTGCTTCTTGTTGATGCTGCCCAGGGTGTCGAAGCCCAAACGCTTGCTAATCTTTACCTTGCCATGGAAAATGATCTTGAAATCATTCCAGTCATTAACAAAATAGATTTACCTTCAGCAGAACCTGAGAAAGTTGCCGCCCAGATTGAAGAAGACCTTGGACTCGACGCAGAACTCATCCAGTACTGTTCAGCAAAGACAGGCATTGGAGTGGACGGTATTTTGGAGGCTATTGTCAAGCATATCCCAGCCCCATCGGGAGACCCTAATGCGCCTCTTCAAGCATTGATTTTTGACGCCACCTATGACCCTTTTCGCGGAACTATAATTTCTATAAAGGTGGTCAACGGCACCGTCAGAGCCGGTAATGTTATCAGGTTCATGTCCAACAACACCGAGTACCGGGTCGACGAGGTTGGACTGTTCAGGGTCAAAAGAGAAGCTGTGAAGTCTTTAAGTGCTGGTTCGGTTGGCTATATACTGGCCGGGGTAAAGACTGTAAGTGATACACGACCCGGTGATACCATTACATTAACAGACAATCCATGTCCCGAGGCACTCGAAGGGTTCAAGGAAGTACAGCAGGTTGTCTTTTCATCTATCTATCCTATATCCACGGATGAGTATGAAGACCTTGCAACTGCCCTTGAGAAGTTACAACTCAATGATGCCGCACTAACTTTTCAAAAAGACACTTCCGTCGCCCTTGGATTTGGATTTCGTTGCGGTTTTCTGGGGCTC
The DNA here is from genome assembly GCA_964538055.1 of uncultured Desulfocapsa sp. Taxonomy (GTDB): domain Bacteria; phylum Desulfobacterota; class Desulfobulbia; order Desulfobulbales; family Desulfocapsaceae; genus Desulfocapsa. Next base: position 8,314 of record CAZIDU010000008.1, read on the forward strand.
TTACATCTCGAAGTTATACAGGAACGGCTCGAACGTGAATTTGATATCTCACTTATCCTGACCGTACCATCGGTTAAATATAACTTTTATTTAAAAAACGAGACATTACTCGAAGTTGACAACCCTGCCTATTTCCCTGACCCAATGGCCATAGACAGAGTAGAGGAACCCTTTATAAAAGCTACTATCCTTATCCCTGAGAAGTATATGGGGATACTGATGACTCTGTGCATGGAACGTCGCGGTGAAAACACCAATTATCATTATCCAATGCCGGGCAGGATTGAGTTCAGCTGCGAACTGCCACTTGCAGAAGTTATTTATGATTTCTACGACAAACTGAAATCCATTACTCAGGGATACGGTTCCTTTGATTACGAGCTTTACGACTACCGTAAAAGTGATCTTGTTAAACTCGACATCCTCGTCAATGGTGAAATCGTTGATGCTCTCTCCCAGCTGGCCCATCGAGACAATGCAAGAGCCAGAGGTCTTCGTGCCTGTGAACGCCTCAAAGAAGAGATTCCAAGGCAAATGTTCAAGATTGCCATTCAGGCAGCCATTGGTGGATCCATTGTTGCTCGAACAAATATTTCAGCGCTTCGTAAAGATGTAACCGCCAAATGCTATGGCGGAGATATCAGCAGAAAAAGAAAACTCCTTGAAAAACAGAAGGCTGGGAAAAAACGTATGAAAACGGTTGGTAATGTGGATATTCCACAAAAAGCCTTCCTTGCAGTATTAAAATCTGACCAATAAAAACAAAAAAAAGGGCATGATGACCATAATTTGATCACCAAGCCCTTTTGTACTCATAAGAAAATAACTCTCTACACTTGACTGCCACATTTTTCCTTTAAAGGACATTTTTGGCCATCTAAAACATCCACCCCTTTCTGGGCCATAATACTCAGTAACTCTTCCTTACTGAACTTGGAATCTTTTTGCTTAGAAACATAAACAAGACAATCCCGACAGATATTAAAGGAGTACCTGTCAACTTCCTCAATGATTTCCCAGCAAAGTTTTGATGAACTCTCTTTTGCAGGACATTTTTGAGATTCATTACATTTCATGATTTCCCAGCACGGCCATTCAGAGCGAAGTGACATAAGAAAGTCTCCTTACATGAATCATGTATATAATTTGACCACTTTGCCAAAGCAAGGTGATTACAGACAGTAATATAGGTATATTTACCTACTACAGAAAAAATAGCCTATCCTATTTTAGCAAAAGATGCAAGAGCTCTCTCCAACTCTTCCTTCCCCATACCATTTTTTGCTGAAAAAAGAATACGTTGGCTACTATGTATGGTATGGCCAGCATCGAGAGCTGCAGCATTTTTTTGTCTCAGATTACCTGAAAGCTTATCAGCCTTGGTGTAAACTGGCAAATAATTAATATTGTGCTGTTTGAGCCATGCAATAAGTTGCGTATCCTGATTTTTTGCTCCATGACGAATGTCCATGATTACAACAACACAGCAGAGACTACTACGTGACTCGAGATAACTGCTGATTAAGCTTTGCCAGTTATCCTGCATACCTCGTGAAACCTTTGCGAAACCATATCCAGGAAGATCCACGAGATACGCTTCTTCACCAAGTTGAAAGAAATTCAAACCCTGGGTCTTGCCTGGACGTCCACTTACCTTTACCAAACCCTTTCGACCCACAAGGGTATTAATAAGAGAGGACTTACCAACATTTGATCTTCCGGCAAATGCAATCTCAGGAAGCGTTGCCTCGGGAAGCTGAGCTAATTTATGAACACTCAGCAAAAAATTAATATCTACAAATTTCATATAACCTTACTTAATTGGTATTCAATGATTCCTTCAGCACCACCATTGGTAAGCGTGGGAATCAGATCGCGAACGACATCTGTTGCAACTACTGTCTCAACTGAGAACCAATCCGTATTATAGAGTGTTGCAACGGTGGGAGCATTGAGACTAGGCAGTAGGTCAATAATGTCATTAAGCTTTTTTTCAGGGACATTCATTTTTAAACCAACTATTCTTTCGGCCTTTAAAGAACCCTGCAGCATCAGAGCAATATTCTTTATCTTTTCCCGTTTCCATGGGTTTTCCCAGGCTTCTTTATTGGCTATAAACTGGGTATTCGATTCCATCAACTCATAGATAATACGCAGACCATGAGCTCTAATTGTAGATTCAGTTTCAGTCACTTCAACAATTGCATCAACAAGACCGGCTACAACCTTTGCCTCGGTTGCTCCCCATGAAAATTCAATATCGACATTAATGTTTTTTTCGGCAAAAAAACGTTTACTAACATTTACAAGTTCCGTCGAAATTTTCTTTCCTTCCAGGTCCTCTATGCAGGTAATTTCGGAATCTCCCTTTACGGCAATAATCCACCGGGTAGGTTTTCGGCTCACCTTGGAATAGACTAACTCAGTGACAATAATAGCCTCCGATTGATTTTCAAGGGTCCAGTCTTTTCCTGTTATACCGGCATCAAGCATTCCTGACTCCACATAACGGGACATCTCCTGAGGGCGACAAATTGAACACGCTAATTCCGGATCATCAATCTCAGGGAAATAATTTCTCGATTTCGGCTTAATAAGCCACCCCGCTTTCTCAAACAATTCGATGGTAGCCTTTTCCAGACTTCCCTTAGGCAGCCCAAGTTTTAACTGATTCATGTTATTCTCCACAATATATTCAATCTCCTGACAAACAAATTAGTTCCTTGGAAATTATTTTCGATATTACGACAAGGTGCATAGGCTGATGGAAAAACAATATTATACGCGGCCTTCAGCCTCAAAACCTGGATTGCGGCCAGAGCAGCCTGCCTCAGTTTATTTTTTGCCGTAAACAGCAGCAGGGTCAAAGACCTTTTCTGCAACTTTTTCCAGACCATCATCTGTTACCCGTCGAAAGAAACAGGAGCCATATCCTTTGTGACATGCAGCCCCTCCCAACTGTTTGACTTTTAAGACAACGGTATCCTGGTCACAATCCACTAAAACTTCTTGTATAAGCTGAACATGACCTGAGGTCTCTCCTTTTAACCATAATGCCTGCCTTGACCTGCTCCAGAAATGTGCCTTACCGGTCTGCAGAGTCTTTTCCCAGGATTCCTTATTAATATAGGCAAGCATCAAGACATCTCCGCTTGCGGCATCCTGCACAATAGCGGGTAATAGTCCATTTGTATCTTTTGCAAAATCAAGTTCTATCATAATTATTTTACCTGAGCCTTTTTCTTAGCTTCAAGGGCCTGTTCACGCTTTCGTTCTTTTTCCAAAAAGCAGATCATACACGAAGTTCTGGTCTGACAGTAATCATTGGGATGTCGGCATTCAGCATCCTCTGAATCCATTGACTCTTTGAATTTATCACAGACTAATTTCACATCTCACTCCAGCAAATATAGTAAACAGAACATGACCAGTGTATATCTTTTCAATAACAGTACAAAACCAGCGCAATGTATGACTGTATCAGGAGTTTGTCAAGAAACTGCTTGAATGCTGAAATATAAAATATTTTTGTAAATGTTGCTAGAAAGAAGGCCACATCAATAAAACATTGAAGACAAAATCTTCCAAGTTGCCCCACACAAAGCATTGCCAAAGACAATATGATCGTTTAGATTATGTCCGCTTAAATACGCAAAATATAAAAACGCATTATCATCCATACATTATCGTCCATATTATAGGAGCAAAAGCTATTCTCATGAAACAGGTACAAAAAAAAGATTCTGTCACCGTCTCACTTATCGGAACATTAGATAACGAAACCGTATTTGAAACTATTGAAAAATCTGATCCACTTGTTTTAACACTTGGTGAAGAAGGTGTACCCAAGCCTATACAAAGAATACTTCTTGGGATGCAAGTAGGGGAAATGCGAAAGGTTCACCTTGAAGCCGAGGAAGGAGAATTTGGAATACGTCGAAGTGATCTTCTCCAGGAAATCCCCAAGGACCAATTCTCGCAAGCAATCGAAGCAAAAGTAGGACTTGTACTTTCCATGAACGTTGATAGTGGTGGCGTAACCCATCAAGTTCCTGCCACCATTGTTGAATTGAAGGAAAACAGCATCCTGATTGACTACAACCACCCCCTTGCAGGTCACCCTCTGAATTATGAAATTACTGTCCTTGAAATCAATTGAAAACAATAAAGCCACTTTTTTTTATACGTGTGCGCCCCCACACCTCACTCCGCTCAACTCTCATTCAGCGTTCTCTGTATGAATAACGGTTGGTGAATGAGAGGCGCACCGTAAATTTTATCAGCTTTCCTTACTTTTTTTCATATTTTTTAAAAAAATTCCCTGTACATTCAATAAGTGCTACGTATAGAATACAATTGATAATTAGTTTAATACTTAATTTACACGGCGATTGAGGTGTTCGTTTTCGCCTCAACGACTTCCCCCATTTTTTTTGGAAGGAGCAGGTTATGCAAATAGAAGATGATGAGATACTCCAAGGTTTTATAGAAGAATCACTAGAACATCTCGCCGATATTGAAAATGATCTCCTGACTATTGAAGAAAATGGAGTAGATATAGACGAAGATCTTGTCAACAAGGTTTTCCGGGCAGCTCATTCCATTAAAGGTGGCGCTGGCTTTATGGGTCTTACTGTTATTCAGGACTTAGCCCATGTTATGGAAAATGTACTGGGACTGATTCGCAGTGGTAAACTTGTCCCAACTGCTGAAATAATCAATGTACTTCTTCAGGCATCAGACAAACTCAACACTATGATTGAGGATGTCAGCAATTCAAATGAATACGACATTGAAGAACATCTTATTCCACTCAATGCGATTTATGATGGAGATTTTGACCAGGCTCCCTCAGGCGATGCTCCCGCTGCTGAGGATACAGCCGTTGCTGTTAAAGAAGAAGTAATTCAAGAAGGCGTGCCAGAACCGGAGATTTCAGAAGCAGCTCAAGTTCCAGAGCCTTCACCTGAACCAGAGCCAGAACCGGAGCCTGAAGTTGTTATCGCGGCACCGACACCAGAGCCCATCTCCACTCCAAAACCTGTAACTCCACCCAAACCTGTGAAAAAGGCAGCCGCCAAGGTAAAGGTTGACTCCAGCATCAGGGTTCATGTCAGTCTCCTTGATTCATTGATGACACTTGCTGGTGAACTTGTTCTTAGTAGAAACCAACTTCTCCAGACCATTTCATCCGGTGACACACTAAATGCAGAGAGCGTAGGGCAGCGGATTGATCTGATCACCTCTGAATTACAAGAGGCTATCATGCTCACGCGCATGCAGTCAATTGGTAATGTCTTTGGTAAATTTCCGCGCGTTGTTCGAGACCTCTCCAGCAAGCTAAAGAAACAAATTGATCTTACCATCGTTGGCAAAGATGTAGAGCTTGATAAAACAATTATTGAGTCCATCAACGATCCTCTCACCCACCTTATCCGAAACTCTGTGGATCACGGTATTGAACTCCCCGATGACCGTATCAAGATGGGGAAAAAAGCAACGGGTCTTGTTATTCTCAAGGCCTATCATTCAGCCGGCCAGGTTGTAATAGAAATTAGTGATGACGGTAAAGGTCTTGATGGTGAGGTTCTTGCGGAAGCGGCTATACGTAAAGGTATGATTACTCCGGAACAGGCCCAGTTATTATCGGAAAAGGAAAAAGTAAACCTTATCCTTCTTCCGGGATTTTCCACAGCCAAGGAGGTCACTGACGTTTCCGGACGAGGCGTCGGAATGGATGTTGTTAAAACCAACCTCGATCAGTTAGGAGGACAGGTTGATATCGTATCTGAAGTTGGTCAGGGAACGACCATCTTTATTAAATTACCACTGACCCTTGCCATTATTCCGTGCCAGATCATTATGACGGGTAACGAACGCTATGCAATCCCTCAGGTTAACCTGGAAGAGCTGCTTCGGATCCCTGCCACTCAAGTGAAAGATCGTATTGAACGTGTAGGTAACGCTGAAGTAGTTCGACTTCGCGGGAATCTCCTTCCACTTATCAGACTGGCCGATGTCCTTGATATTGAAAGAACATATTTCGATCATGATTCAGATGACATTAAGGCTGACCGAAGAGATAGAATTTCCGATCGAAGAGGCAGGGAAACATCCTTTGATCCTGAAAGAGAAGCTGCCCTCCGTGCAAAGGAAGATTCTGGACAAGATGCAGAACGTACTCTCTCAGACCGGCGTTACACTGCCTCAAGTGCCCTCAATATTGTCGTCGTATCAAATGGTACCATGAAATATGGCCTTATCGTTGACAAACTTCAGGACTCGGAAGAAATTGTTATCAAGCCACTGGGGAAACATCTCCAAGCCTGCAGAGGATATGCAGGGGCAACAATTATGGGTGATGGACGTATTGCACTTATTTTGGATGTTGCCAATCTGGCTATCATGGCAGATCTCACATCAACGGATAGTTCTGACAGGGCCAGAGAAGTTGCTTTGGCTGCTGAGGAGCTTGTCAAGTCACAAAAGGACAAGCAGGCTCTCCTCACCTTCAGAAGTTCAGAACTTGAACAATTTGCCGTACCACTCAACCAGGTTGAACGTATTGAAAAAATCAAACGTTCGGATATTGAAGAACTGGGTGGAAAACGTGTTATGCAGTACAGGGGCGGAAGTCTCTCTCTTATAGCAGTGGATGACGTCGCCATGGTCCAGCCAATAGCCGACAACGACGACTTGCTTGTTATCGTTTTCAATATTTCAAATCAACTTGTGGGTCTTCTTGCAATAGGGCCTATTGATGCCATTGAGATATCAGTATCAATTGATGATATAACCTTGAAGCAACCTGGAGTTATGGGGTCAACCATTATCGAAGGACAGACCACTATGCTTGTCGATATCTTTGAGATTGTTGATGCCCTATTCCCAGAATGGTTTGAGGATCGAGAAGTTTTTGAAGCTCCTGAGCAAGGAAAAGTTCCCACCATTCTCATTGCCGAAGATTCAAACTTTTTCAGAAACCAGGTCAGAAATTATATGACGGAATCAGGATATGAAGTCATAGAAGGTGAGGATGGAGCAATTGCCTGGGATTTACTTCAGGAGCACTCCGACGACATAAGCATTGTGGTCACAGATATCGAGATGCCCAATATGAATGGTTTCGAGCTCACTGAAACGATACGAAAAGACCCTCGTTTTGCAAAAATACCCATCATAGCACTTACAACCCTTGCTGGAGAAGAGGACATTGCGAAAGGAAAGGCAGTGGGTGTTGATGAATACCATATTAAGCTGGATAAAGAAAAGCTTATGGCTTCAGTCCATCATTACATAAAACAGCTCCACTAAGCCGTCGTAAATAAATTAATTGGACTTTTTTTGCTTCAAAAACGGCATAAGGGGCCGTAAAGAAATTGGGAGAATGATAAATGTCTAACGCTGACACTGCTGTTAATAAAAATCTTGTAGAGCTGGCAACCTTCCTTGTTGGAGATGCACTTTGCGGAATGAATATTCTTAAAATCCAGGAAATCAATAAACTCATAGATATGACCACCGTTCCCCAGGCTCCAGACTATGTTCTTGGAATTCTAAATTTGCGAGGTCAAATTATTACAAGTATAGATCTTAGCAAAAAGCTAGGGCTTGGGGTGACAAATCTTTCCGATGATCCCAGAAACATTATTGTTAACTCAAAAGGCGAGCATATAGGATTACTGGTAAAAAAAATCAGCGATGTGGTTCAGGCCAATACTGATAAGTTTGAACCACCACCTGCTAATATGGGTGGTATTCAGGGAGATTTTTTCACCGGCGTATATAAAACTGAAAACAAACTGATTGGTATTCTGGATGTTGAAAAAGTATTGAGAATTGAAGAGAGAAAATAATGCTGATTGGTAAGAAGCTTCGCGTCCTTGTTGTAGATGACACCATTGTTTATCGAAAAGCTGTTTCAGATGTTCTTACAGAAATTCCCGGTGTTGAAGTCGTTGGCGTTGCCCATAATGGTAAAATAGCCATGTCCAAGGTAGCAACTCTGAAGCCTGATTTACTAACTCTCGATATCGAAATGCCTGAAATGAATGGCATTGAAGTTTTACGCGAACTGCAGCGTAGCTATCCAAATATTGGTGCCATTATGGTCTCCACCCTGACCTCGGACGGTGGTGAAATGACGATGAAAGCACTTGAGCTTGGAGCTTTTGATTTTATTCTTAAGCCTACTTCAAAGAACGCTGCCGACAGTAAAAAACAACTCAAGGATGCAATAGCACCCATTATTCGTGAATTTAAGAAATCCACAACCGCATCTTCACTTTTACGCAATAAGGGACAATTTTCCAAAGCCACAAGACCCGTTCTTCGAAAGCCGCTCAAATCTCTATCTACCAAGCGTGCCACGCCTCATTCCACTGCTCAGCCATCTGGACTCAAGACAAAACCTGCAATAAGACGAAGTAAATCAGAGATTGTCACCATAGGCATTTCGACTGGTGGACCAAATGCATTAACACAGATGCTTCCAATGTTGCCGGGCGATCTTGGAGTACCCATAGTGGTTGTTCAGCATATGCCTCCGGTTTTCACCAAATCACTTGCGACAAGTTTGAATTCCAAGTGTGCTCTTTTAGTAAAAGAAGCTGAAGATCGTGAAGATCTGCAGAATAACACCATATATATCGCACCCGGTGGTAAACAGATGAAACTGGTTGCCAGCGCTGACGGATCAAACAGACAAATTAAAATAACAAATGATCCACCGGAAAACTCCTGTAAACCCTCAGCCGACTACCTTTTCAGATCAGTCGGTGACTATTATGTCGGACGCACAACGGCTGTTATTATGACTGGTATGGGTTCTGATGGAACGAAAGGACTGCAGGTTCTTCACCAGAAAGGTGCAACCATTATTGCCCAAAATGAAGAGACCTGTGTTGTCTTCGGGATGCCCAAAAAGCCCATCGAATCAGGAATAGCTGATGTAATTGCCCCCTTGAATAAAATAGCAGAAGAAATTATAAAAAGTGTTCGATAATTTAACACTTTACTAAAACAGGTCTCGTAACTTCAAAATGCTTAAGATTACGCCCGTAGAGCTTAAAACCATTGCTCAATACATCCATGATATATCAGGAATATATCTGGACCAAAGCAAATCGTATCTTTTTGAGACCAGACTTTCCTCCATTGCAGAAGAACTTGGCTGTACCTCTTATCAGGCACTTTACGACAAAGCCAGAAGAGACCCGGGAAAAATAATTGAGCGACAGATTATCGATGCCATATCCACTAATGAGACTTTATTTTTTAGGGATAACGGTCCCTTTGAGCTTCTCAAGCATAAAATTTTACCAGAAGTTATAGATCTCCGGGCACCTAGCTCTCCACGTTTAAAAACTAATGTCAAGATATGGAGTGCTGCTTCTTCCACCGGACAGGAGCTTTACTCTGTTGCCATGACTATTCAGGATCTTCTTGGAAGCCAGATGAGCAATTTCAACTTTAAGCTCCTTGGAACTGATATTTCAGATAACGTTGTCAAACAGGCTAGCTACGGCAAGTACAATAAATTTGAAATTGAACGTGGCCTTCCACGTCCCACACTCCAAAAACACTTCACCTTATTTGGAGACAGCTGGAAAGTAAAAGACGAACTACGGGCCATGGTTAATTTCCGCAAATTAAATCTTATGCTTCCTTTTGCTGGACTAGGAAAATTTGACATCATCCTTTGTCGAAATGTGGCTATCTATTTTACCCTTGCAGACCGTAAAAAACTGTTCAATAAATTAGCTGACAGTCTTGCTGACGATGGCTATCTGATAATAGGTTCAACTGAATCGCTTACCGGTATCTGCCCGCGTTTTGTACCCAAAAGACATTTACGGGCTATTTTTTACCAGAAAAAAAATTGAGGTACTGTGATGAATAACCTAACAATACTTGTTGTCGACGACGATCCCGTAATTCGAAAACTTCTAGAGCAACGTTTGATCAAAGAAAACTATGAAGTTCTTCTTGCAGAGGATGGTTATGTTGGAAATGATACCCTCTCAAAAAATCACATTGATGTGGTGCTCACAGACTTAATGATGCCGGGAGATATTGGTGGAATTGAAGTCCTTGAATATGCAAAAGGACTTGAAAGAAATATTGAAGTAATTTTAATAACAGCCCACTCTTCAGTTGATACAGCTGTAGAAGCCATGAAAAAAGGAGCCGCTGATTATCTTGAAAAGCCAATTAACTTTACTGAGCTTTTCTTAAGACTTGAAAAAATTGCAAACATGCGCAGCCTCCTTCGCAGTGCTGAAGATCTACGCCAGGCAATGGATATAACTGAAAGTACTGCCGCTGAGACAATTCAAAACCTTGAAGTACTTGCAGGTAGTCTGCAAAGTACAGTTGATTCAATTGAAACTATTTTAACAAATGATGAATTAGTAGCTGATGACAAAGTTGTCGATGCCCTGGATATTCTTCAGGCCATCAACTAAAAAATAACTGGAAACTCCTTTTCATTTTTCGTTATTTGGAACTTTTTCCTTCTTAAAGACCATAAAACCATTCCAGCAGCCCCGCTGGTCTGCTAATTCTGCTCCATCAGCATTACTGCCTGATGTTTATACCCCTTCACTTCGGAAAGATCTACGTCATCAAGCAAGGTGCTCTCAAGGTTTGCATCTGTCAGGTCTGCATTGCTTAAAATCGCCTTATACAAATCAGCCTCTGACAAATCAGCCCCACTGAGATCGGCACCGCTGAAATTTGCCCCTTTGAGATTAGCTCCTTCTAAATCAGCACCTTTAAGATTTGAATTACTGAGATTTGCACCTTCAAGGTCGGCATCCTCAAAATTTTTACCACTGAGATCGACACCAGAAAGATCGCACCCGTAACAGTTATTTCTGTCCAGGAGTATGGCAACGTTTTTCATGACTTCAGTTGATGGTTCCTGCGATGAAAATACATTCAGCATGGTTTGTACAATACCAGTTTCCTTATCATCTGGAGATACTGTTTCTACATTCTTTTCATCAGCTCTTTCGGTGGGAATAGATTCGCCAGTTCTTTCTTTTGCAATTGTATCACTAAGCACTTGGGTACTGATGGTTTCCTCGGCTGCAGAAACCTCTTCTACTGGCACTGGGATCTCTTCCTGTGCCACTTCTTCAGCCTCTAACTGTTCTGCAAATACCTTCTCAACAGCCTTATCTTCCCCAACAGCATCATTATCAATATCCGCTTGTTCTCTTTCGACAATACTTGTTTCCTGATTAGCAGTCTCTACCGAAAGAGTTACTTCTTTTTCTGCAACTGCATCTTCAATACGAACCCCTTGAATAGCAGGAGCAACTTTAGCATCCGGAGCAGCTACACTTTGCCTGGGAAGTGATTCATCCTCATCACGTGAGCTGATATTTCTGGAGGATTCAACTGGTTGAACTGGTTTATCCTGATTTATGACGACGGGAACCGCTGGTGGAGTTTCCTCAAAGTCACGTCTACTGGCAATTGTCATTTCTTCAGTTTCAGGAGGAGCTTTTGATTTTTCTGTGTCTTCAACATAGACAGATTCTTTAACATCTTTCAAACCTTCATCGTCAGCATAGGGAGTTGTTTCCAGCATCTCGCCATCCATCAGCGCCCCATTCATATACGCACCAACAATGGATGCCCCCGTTAAATCAGCACCTCTCAAATCAATATCAGCAAGGTCTGCACCATTCAACACAGCTTCGCGTAAATCACTATTCTTGAGATTTGCTCCTGAAAGATTTGTTAATGACATCTTGGCTCGTGACAGATTAGCCCCTTCCAAATTCGCACCGGACAATTCAAGTCTGTTAAGGTCAGCACCACTTAAGTCACATTGTGGACAATTTTTTGTTTCAATAAGAGTTGTTTTATTCGCCTGTACAGTAGTGGAAGAAGACAGTTCTGCGCCATTGACCAAACTTACAAGAAAGGAAAACAAAAAGAGGGTTAGATAGAAAGATATTTTTAGACCTAACATGAAAACTCCTAAAAGGATGCTATTAATAATAGTAGAGAATAAAATTTCTCTCAGATACATACCCTATTTTCTCAAAAAGAGTCAAGAATCTACTCCTCCATCCTTTAAAATGAGTTATATTTTATGTCGTCCTACCTTGTAAGTCCTTCATAGGGAAGCACCTGACAGCCTAACAAGTAATGGTTCTAACTCTTAACTTTAAAAACACGCCCCATACAATTACTCTTAAGATAAGTAAGCAGTCGAATTTCTGCATCAACCTTTCATTAAATAAACCTTGACACCTTCAAAAATAGCTGTACTTTAGGCAACGTAAAGTGTTGCATAAATGTTGCGCCACACAATTGTGCGCCAACGATTAACACAACAAATCAGAAGGTTAACAACTTTATCTTTTCTTTGGCCTTTTTTCCTAGCTGAATGAGGCCTCATTTATCATTACCGGTTTTCACACTGCTAAACTACCGGCTCATTTGATCACATTGATGTGTTTCAAGTACTTGGAGGAGTAGAATGGACATTAACAAATTAGAAAAAGAAAAAAATGAGGGTACCGACACCTTACCCTCGGACGAACGTCGTAATTTCCTGAAAATGGGACTTGCGGTCACTGGAGTCTTCCTTGGTGGCACTGTACTTTCCCTTACTTCGGTTTCATCGGCCAAAGGAGGAAACAGCGATTCCATAGTCCCTGTGGATGGACAGTACCCCTACACAAAACATTATGGAATGATTATGCGGCAGAACAAGTGTGTTGGCTGTGAAAAATGCCTTGATGCCTGTAGGGAAACCAATCATGTCCCTGTGGGTCATGATGCCTGGCGTACTGATATTCAGCAGCGTCTTACCACCATAGATGGCGTTGAAAAACGTGAATTCAGGCCCATACTCTGCAACCACTGCAATCGTCCTCCCTGTGTACGTGTCTGCCCTACCAAAGCAACATATAAAGACCCTGAGACCGGTATCGTTGTCATGGATTATAAAAAATGTATCGGTTGCAAAACCTGTATGGCAGCCTGTCCCTATAATGCCAGATACTTCAGTCATGATAAATATGCCATTGATAAGTGCAATTTCTGCCTCGATACCCGTCTCGCTGAAGGGCACAAAGAAACTGCCTGTGCCGCTGCATGTCCTGCAGATGTACGGATCTTTGGTGATATAAAAGACAGAAGTACTGAAATTTATCAGCTCCTGCATGAGCCTGAAAATAAAATCTGGGTTATTCGACCAGAATGCGGGGCCCTGCCTAACGTTTTTTACATGAATGCATAGATAACGTACGGTTAAACAGTCCACTCTGACATTGAAAATCCACTGAACTTTTCATGTAGAGACATTTACCGCATACCACTCAGATCCTAGGAGATCAGAACAAATGAACACAAAATTTATTACCGCTGCAGGCCTCATCCTGCTTGGAAGTGGTTTTATGCTGACAAATAACGCCTCAGCGACCGATGATTATGACGTAAAGGCTTTTGGGCCTAAAAGCCCTATCGTCTGGAACACCCCGGTTAAAGTTGTTTTTGAACATCGTACCCATACCGATGCCATTGGGCTTGAGTGTAATGCTTGTCATGGTGAACTTTTTGCCATGCAGCGCGGCGTTGCTCCAAAAACCGGAAAACTTACCATGGCATCACTTGCCGAAGGTCAGTTCTGTGGAGCCTGCCATGATGGCGACACCGCCTTTGCTTCCGATACCAATTGCTCCGCCTGTCACACAATCCCCGAGGATCCAATTGTCTGGACCAAACCTGTTAAAGCCGTAGTCTTCTATCACAAAGCCCATACAGAAGAATATGGACTGGAATGTGACTCCTGCCACAGCGATGCCTTTGCCATGAAAGTTGGTGCTGCTGAAAATTCCGGCAACTTCACCATGAAGGCACTCTACGATGGACAATACTGTGGTCAATGCCATGATGGCGACACAGCCTTTGCCTCAAACACCCTCTGCAATACCTGTCATATCGGAGCAAAAGGATATGACCGACTCATGGGAATAGAGCCACATCCTGACGTGCAGGACCACTCACATGATACTGGCAACACTGGTAGTCATTAATTGAAGATATTTTTACTCTTCAAAAAGATAATGGCTCAGATTTAGCAAACAAATGAATAGCTCAGGCAGAGTGCCTGATAAAACAGTAGTGCAGGAGATTAAAATGGCGAACAATTCAATTACAGATATATTTGCCCAGACGCAGGATACCCGTCTGGCAACTCCCGGGATTAACCGGGCAACGATTTTTTTCCTTATCGTTATCGTCCTTGGCCTGGGGTGCGGTGTTGCTTCCTTTATTTTTGGTCATGAGAACATTTACAACTACACCCGTGACGTTCCATGGGGAATGTTGATTTCCACGTATGCCTTTTGGGCAATCACTTCAACCGGTCTTTGTATATATGCTGCAATTTCCCATCTTTTTGGTGGAACCCGTATGGCCATTGTGAGCAATAGAATGGTATGGATGTCCATCATCTGTATCCTTGCCGCTTTTGCAACCATCGGTGTTGAAATTGCCAGTCCTCATCGTATGATTATCTATAATATTCTCTCCCCCAACCCAACATCAAATATCTGGTGGATGGGAACGCTTTACGGTATGGCCGTTGGTTGTATGATAGTCGAATTCTTTGGAATTGTGACAGGTCTTGCTCGTATTGCTGTAATTCTCGGCACCATCGGCGCTGTAGCCGAAATTCTTGCCAATAGTTGTCTTGGTGGTGTTTTTGCTACTCTTCCTGCCAGGCCATACTGGTACGGCGGCCAACTCCCCATCTATTTTCTCACCGCTGCTTTCCTTTCAGGCGCCGCAGCCACTGTACTGTTTAACCATCTTGCCTATAAGATTCGAGGTATAGAGATGAGTGAAGCAGTAAAAGATGGTGTAAAAAGTGCCGGTAAGGCAATGGTTCTTGTGCTTGTGCTCTATTCTGTTGCTACCTTCTGGAGACTGATTTCCTACTATGTTGGTGGTGCTGAACTTGGTCGTGTCGCTGCCGACGCATTAATTTCAGGTCCACTCTCAATAAACTTCTGGGTTCTTGAAGTATGTGTTGGGATTATTACTCCCCTAATACTTATCATTCTTTCCCGACTCCAGAATATTGGGATGATGTCCATGGCCGGGTTTCTCATTCTTGTGGGACAATTTGTAGCTCGCTATGACCTTGTTGCCGGTGGCCTTCTTGTACCCGGAACCCTTGGATGGGATAACGCCCCTACCTATTTTGACTACGTTCCTTCATTTTTTGAGTTTGCTGTCGTATTTGGAAGTGTCGGAGTTGTCTGTTTTGGCTTCCTGATGGGTGAAAGAGTTTTTGGTAAAGTTTTCGATCAGAAGGAACACCACTGATTGGCCACTTAATATGTAAAAAGGTTACTCTCTTTTTGAGTGGCCTTTTTACTTTCCTTCCCCGTATATTCAACGTTTCACGACAGCAAATCAATTTCTTCAGCCTTTCCCCCTTTCAACAATTTTAGCTAAAATGTGTGACAACACCAAAGACCCGATACTGCTACATACCAGAGAAAATCATCATACCTCACTGGATTCACATGTGACAAATGGTGGAAATGAACTGTTTCAGGCCATTCAGGATCCTGTTCTGATTGTCACTCCAGGCGGTGTAATTATTGACGCCAATAATGCGGCTCTAAAAGCTGCAAAAAAAAATCATTCCGAAATTATTGGTCAGGGAATTTGTACGATTATCCATGGGGGAAGCTTACCTCATATAAAATGTCCTCTTGAAGAATTCCTGCTAACCTGCTCTGCAAGAGTTGAAGAGACAACCCTCCCTGGACTTGCCGGTGAGTATCTACTTACAATTTCCCCCATCACGGATCAGGATGGAAAGGTGAGGAAAATCCTGCTCGTTGCAAGAGAACTCACCAGTGATGAAATGAGAAAAGCTGACTCCCTTCGTACCGCCCAGATGGCCGCCATCGGCGAACTTGCAGCAGGGGTTGCCCATGAGGTGAACAATCCGATCACCGGTATTATAAATTTTGCTCAATTATTGCTCGACGACAGCGAAAAGGATTCATTACAGGCCGAACTACTTGACCGAATTGTCAACGAAGGTGAACGAATAGCATTAATTATAAAAAATCTACTCTCCTTTGCCCGTGAGAGTGAAAACAATAACGAACCCGTAGAGATCGTACAGGTTATAAAAGATAGCCTCTCACTTGTCGCCCATCAGCTGAAGAAAGATGGAATTAAAATAAAAACTAGTTTTTCTTCAAAATCATGTCTGATCAATGGCAATTTCACTCAATTACAACAGGTAGTCCTCAACCTGTTAAGTAATGCCCGTTTTGCTCTCAATGATCGCTATCCAAACGCTTCCCCTGATAAAGTCATTGAAATAAGCTGCTACCCGTTTTTAAAGAAAGAAGGGGAAACGGTTACTCAAATTTCAATTAAAGATTCTGGGACCGGAATACCTCAAGGTATTTTAAGTCGCCTCTTTGACCCTTTTTTCACCACCAAACCATCTGGGAAAGGTACTGGCCTTGGCCTCAGTATCAGCTATGGCATCATTCAAAATCATGGCGGTGTTATAAAGGTTGATTCAATCATCCATCAATACACTAAAATGATAATTGAACTCCCGACATCCGGTATCTGAAATGGACGATCAAATATATGAAGAAAAAGATGCCCGTATTCTTATTGTTGATGATGAAGCAAGCATTCGTCTTACCTTTGAAATGTTTCTGGCTCGTGAAGGATATGGTCCTATTACCACAGCTGCAACCTTCGCAGAAGCTCTAGAGGCAATCGAACACAACACTTTTGATCTTATAATCAGTGACATCGTTCTTGAGGGCGAACGGGGTACCGACCTCTTATGCAAAATACGCGAAGCAGGAATAGATTGTCCCGTGGTTATGGTGACCGGCTTCCCAAATCTTGATTCCGCAGCAGAAGCCGTACGCTACGGTGCTTTTGACTATATTTCCAAACCAGTAAACAAGGAAACATTACTCAAATTTGTGCGTCAGGCCTTAAACCATTGGAACCTTGAAAATGAGAAAAAAAATCTCCTTCAGGAAAATGAAAAATTCAAGCGCTACCTTGAAGCAATTTTCAGTTCGGTTCGGGATGCAATTATTACCATAGATAATAAAATGAACATTGTGCAGCTTAACGAGACAGCAAAACAATGGCTTCATTATAACAATCCGGATGACGATTCCCTATCAAGTACAACCCACAGCCTTAAAACATATCAGAACGCAATGGGCAAAGCATGCCTCCAGGATGCAAAACAGGTACTGGCCGGTAAAAGAGAAGTACGGGAACACCAGGTTGAGTGCCGAAAACTTGATGGGAATATACGAATTATAAGCCTAAATGCTGCCCCTCTTGAAGATGGCCAAGATGAGTTCAACGGTGTTGTTATTGTAGCACGAGATATCACAATGCCGGAACCTGTCACAGGAACGAATTCCAGAAATAAATTTCATGGCTATGTCGGTTCCAGTCAGGTTATGCAACAGGTATATAATCTCATTGAAAATGTGGGGAAAGTTGATACTGCGGTACTGGTTACCGGTGAGTCCGGGACCGGCAAAGAGCTTGCTGCTGAAGCCCTGCATGCTGAAAGCACCAGATGGGACATGCCTCTAGTTAAAGTTGATTGCGCTGCAATGCCCGAAGAATTGCTGGAAAGTGAACTTTTTGGCCATATTAAGGGTGCATTCACCGGGGCAGAAAGAAATCGCGAAGGGAGATTATTCCAGGCACATAATGGAACTTTATTTCTTGATGAAATTGGAGATATATCGCCTCGAATGCAACTGCGACTCCTGAGATTCCTTCAGGAAAAAACATTCACACCCGTTGGTCAGGATACCCCCATTGAAGTAGATGTTCGAGTTATCGCAGCGACAAATGTCAATTTCACCAAAAAGGTCAAAGATGGCAGCTTTCGTGAAGATTTATACTATCGGTTAAAGGTTGTTGAAATTAAACTTCCACCACTTCGGGATAGAAAAGGCGGTATACCTATCCTTGTACATCACTTTCTTTCCCTTTTTCGTGAAAAATTGAAGCGTAATATTCATGGAATCTCCGATCAGGCCATGGACGCCCTGGCAAGATATTCCTGGCCTGGCAACGTCAGGGAACTGAGAAACGTTATAGAGAGAGCATGTATTTTATGTGAGGGCTCAACTATTTCTCTTGAACACTTTCCAGAAGAAATACAAACGCCTGCTGTACAAGCCCAACACCCCCCTCAAACTCCTCCTCATCAGGGTGGCATGCCGACACTGCCCCCCTACATCAGTGAAAGAGATGAAATTATAGACATTCTGAAAAGGGCACGGGGGAATAAAGCCAAAGCCGCACGAATGCTGAATATTGATCGCTCAACTCTCTATCGTAAAATGCAACGAATTGGTATAGCCAGTGACATTGCCAAATCCACTTTAACCAAAGACACCCCCTAGTGTTGCATTTGCGTTGCAAAACGAGACAAGCGCAACACTTTAGCAACAACACCTGCAGAAACGCAACACATTCGCTACACCCCGCGCCCTTCGTCCACACCTCCTAATCACATCACCTACTACACACCCCTCCTTCTAGGGTCCTTCATAAACAAGGGCTACAGAATGAGGGCCTATCTTTATTTTGACTATTCGGAAAAGTGGCATGCTCCGTGCAATGATATTTGCATAACGCAACTTAAGTGAAAAAAAACTTACCACTAAACAAAACCGGGAGAGACAAAATGAACGACACAACAACAATCACAAGAGAAAAAAGCGTAGCCAATGAAAACGTAAGCCTTGAACTGAATAAAGTTGGTGTCCATGCCGTAACAATCTCTTCCGCAATGATTGGTTGCTGGGCAGTTGCCTGCCTCGCTTCTGGTATGATCAGCAGCGGCGGCCCTGCAGGTCTTGTTTCCAACCTCGTTTCTGCCTTTACTGGATAAGCAGTAGTTACTTAAACAAAACTATAGCCTCAGGAGCATAAAATGAACTCTTCTCAGTCCGTTGAAACCACGAACACCAAAGAAAAAGCTCAAGCGAATGCCACTTCCGAAATATCAAAAGTAAGTGTAGGCTTTATCGCACTGACAGCTGGACTTATCGGATGCTGGGCAACTGCAAGTCTTTTTGCCGGCACCCTAAGTAGCGGCGGACCAGTAGGACTCATTCAGAATCTCATTACAGCTATTACAGGTTAATACAACTTCAAATCAGCACTCTTGTTACTATTCGAGGATTAACTCATGGAAGAAAAAGCAATCACCAAAGAATTAAATAAAACAACTACCACTGTTCATGAAATTGAGCATACCGACAGCGAATTATACAAAGTAGGCATGTACACAACAGCAGCATTCGCAGCAGTCGTAGGAATCTGGGGCCTTGTCTGCCTTTCCAGTGCCATCCTTGAAAACGGCGCCCCCGTTGAAATGCTTAAAAACCTTTACCATGCCATCACCGGCGCATAGGGTATTAATAGTAGATTCTAAAGACCACCCACCAGGAAAAACCATGACAACAACTCAGGCAAAACATACAATTCAGGCTACAACAGAAACAGACACAACTTCAGAAATTTCAAAAGTTGCAGTTACAGCTTTTAGCATCGCTGCTGGTTTGATAGGTATGTGGGCAGTAGCCTGTTTGATCGCAGGAATCTCCAATAGTGGCAGCCCAGTATCACTGTTCTCCAGTCTATTTAAAGCAATTTTCGGATAATTTGCTACAAACTACATATAAATACTATAAAGGACCCTTATTATGAGCAATGCAGAAACCAAACAAAACGTCAAAGCCACCGTACATGAAGCCGTTAACACCGACAGCGAACTCTATAAAGTTGGCGCAGTAGTTACCGCAGCCTTTGCCGGCGGAATTGGTATCTGGGCAGTTGTTTGTCTCTCTTCGGCATTCATGTCTGAAGGCCCTGTAACTCTCATCAAAAGCCTTTTTGGAGCAGTATCCGGAACCATGTAAAAGTTACTCGTAAAATTCATGTAACATTTCCTGTTACAAGTGCAGTTTTAAAAGCCAGGGGGATCATATCTCTCTGGCTTTTTTTTGACTTATGCTTACACATAGCTGTATAGTCTCTGATACCCCATTTAAATACAATCTTTTCATTAATCAAAAAAAGTAAGCAGAACTCTGCATTTCATTCAAGGAACACAATGGCGATACTCATTCGTAATCTTTTTATATTTTTTCTTTTTACTGTCCTCCTTGGTGGAGGGTATGGCCTATGGACTCTAGAACATAAGTTACGCACAGTAAACTACAGCGAATTCCGGTACTGTCTTGCTAACCACGATTTAAAATCAACCACTTTCACAGGAAACAAGGTTATTGCCACACATAGTGGCGGTGACAGCTATGAAACCACGGTGCCAAATCCTGAAAAGCTTATCTCTGAACTCCAGGATAAAAATATCCAGATCATCTTCAAGAAAGATCGCTCAGAACAGATATTTCAAGCGATAGCCATTATTTATGTCGTTCTTCTACTCCTAACCGTCATAGTCTCTTTAAGCAGAAAAAAGAAAATGGAGGAGGAAGAAAACAAATTTGCATCTGACAAGCTGATGCTCCCTGACAGTAGCCAGAAACAGGTAACTTTTCGTGATGTCGCCGGTATTCCCGAGGCACTCGAGGAACTTCAGGAAATAGTCAACTTTCTTAAAGACCCTGGACAATATAGTCAAATTGGAGCAGTAAGCCCCAAAGGAGTATTACTGCAGGGCCCTCCTGGCACTGGAAAAACACTACTCGCCAGAGCAATAGCAGGCGAGGCAAAGGTTCCCTTCTACAGTTTTAGTGGTTCCGATTTTGTTGAGATGTTTGTTGGAGTCGGGGCATCGCGCGTTCGTGATATTTTCAGAGAAGCCAAGACCAATGCACCATGTATTATTTTTATTGATGAAATAGATGCCGTTGGCGGAAGTCGCGCAAGTGGTGCCACCGCCAGTGGTCAGGACGAAAGAAGTCAAACCTTAAATGCACTGCTTGTTGAGATGGACGGATTTTCCACAACTGATACCATTGTGGTTCTCGCAGCAACAAACCGACCTGACATCCTTGATCCAGCTCTCAGGCGCCCCGGACGCTTTGACAGACAGGTTAATATCCTGCCACCTGATATTAAGGGACGAAAACGAATTTTAGAAGTTCACAGCGCCAAGGTTGCCCTTGCACCTGATATTGATCTGGGTAAAATTGCCCATATGGTTCCCGGATTTACCGGGGCAGAGCTTGCCAATCTTGTTAATGAAGCTGCTCTTATGGCTGCAAGAGAAAACAAAACTGCTGTTGACCATATCCACTTTGAAAGTGCCAGAGATCGTATCCTTATGGGAGTTGAGCGAAAGGGCAGAATCATGTCCGACGATGATCGCAAAGTACTTGCCTTCCATGAAGCTGGACATGCAATTGTTGCAAAATCACTTCCAGATGCCGACCCCATTCATAAAATCACCATTATTCCTCGCGGCCAGGCTCTTGGACAAACACAACAGCTATCGGTCAATGACCGCAGCAGCTATAATTTCGATTATCTCAGAAGTAGAATTGTTATCTTAATGGGTGGCAGAGCAGCAGAGGAGATCGCTTTTGGACAGCGTACCACTGGCGCCCAGGGAGATATTGTTCAGGCAACTGAAATTGCGACCAGTATGATTTGTAAATGGGGAATGAGTGATGTGATAGGTCCTCAGGCCATGGCAATAGACAGTGGAGGTTTCCTCGGCGGTTCCTCACAGCGGTTGGAGATGAGCGACAAGACCTCTGAATCCATTGACAGCGAGATCAAAACTCTCCTTGGTTCCTGTCACGACGATGCCGTGGCCATCCTCAAGGAAAAGTATTATCTTCTTAAACAATTAGCTGCCATCCTTCTTGAGGTGGAAACTCTGGATGATGAGGAATTTGAAATTATCATGTCCTGCCAATTTAAAGAAAAAATTGCCGCAGGAATAAAAGAAACCCAGCAGTGTGAAACCTGTCCTGCAGCCGACAGCTGCATTCATTCCAAATTGAAAAAAGTTTAGGATAGAAGAATAATGCGTTCTTTAAAAAAAATAAGCTATCTTGTATTTATTGGGGTGGCTCTGCTGCTGCTGCTTGTTATCACCCTCAGCCTACGTCAATATCAGCTCTCAGAACGATACAATATTATTATCACTCAAAGTGAAAAGATGGTTTTCCAACTCTTGACGATCAGGGAACAGATCACCACATCTCTTATCAAACAGGACTGGAATACTATTGCAACAACCGCAAACCAACTCGAAGACCTGAACTCCTCCATTGCAAGGTTGCAGGAAAACCCTCTTATTCCCGGTGAACTCAGACTTGGAATGGCCCGTCAGGTTGATATCTCTGGCATTGCAATTACCGCAAAAGAGATTCCATCCAATTCCGACAAGGTTGCGCACAGCCTTCTTCTTCAGGATAAGATGCGTAGCCTCACGGAGTACCTTCTTCAATTCGACCGTATCATTGGAAGTCAAATGCGCGCAAAGGTGGTTGCCTTTCAGACTGTCATGATAGGTGCACTCGGTATCATCATCTGCCTGATAAGCTTTTCTCTTATCCTGCTATATAAAAAAGCGCTCATCCCTCTCCTCCAACTCAAAAGACAAACCGCAGACTCCGACATCCTCATAAAGGGTTTTCAGTACGAAAAGAATACCTGCTCAGAGATCACCATTCTTGTGGATTCAGTAAATTCCCTACTGGAACAGTTGGCAAAAAGCCTGGCAACCCAGGAAGGCGCCCATACTCTCAGTGACGAACTTTCTTCTATCATAAACGAAAGCAATAACTTATCCAATGGAATCATCAATTACGCTCAACTGTTGAAAGACTCCTATCGTGAAGTCGAAATGGGCAGTGAGGAAATAAAAATTCTTCAAAATATTATCGATGGAGCGGAAAAAATTGCTCTACTCCACAAACAAATATGAAATTTAGTTCTGTGTATTTGATCAATGTTGGGAATATCTTAACCTGACATATACTCTTTTTGCTTTTTATATAATATCAATATAGCACATTTTTTCTTCTTTCATCTGTAATTGTACACATTATGTGCACTATTTCACGTTTTCATTAAGTTCCTGTTTCATGGCAATTTCCACTTGACACCCGGCTATTATGACAGTAAGCATTCCATCCAATATCCAAAGCACTACTAAGTAGCAGCATACCGTGTGGTATTATTAGTAATGATTGCCAGGTATTGTTTTATTTCATAATGTAATTAAATGTTTTATTGCCTCATTCATTTCACGCTGACCATATCTACCGGAGCCCAAAAATGATCAAAACCCCCATGTTAGTGACCAGTTTTTTAACCCTTTCCACCTCTCTCCTTCTTGCTGGCACCAGCCTTGCCGGCGACGACTATGATGCCAAGGCATATGGCCCAAAAAGTGAGATAGTATGGAACTCTCCTATCAAAGCAACCTTTGAGCACAAGGTCCATACCATGGATGCCGGTATTGAATGCTCCAGTTGCCATGATGAGATATTCTCCATGCAACGCGGAACAGCCATAAACTCTAAACAATTCACTATGAAGGCGATGGCGGAAGGCCAATTTTGTGGAACATGTCATGATGGTGACACAGCCTTTGCCACGGACACAAACTGTATGGCATGCCATGGTGCCGCTGAAGAACCCATCATTTGGGAAGTACCTACCAAGGCATCATTCAGTCATACTAAACATGTTGAAGAGTTCGAGCTTGAATGTGCCAGTTGCCATAGTGGAACTTTTGCCATGAAAAAAGGTGCGGCAACTGCAAATAACGATTTCACCATGGCAGCATTTAAAGAAGGTAAATATTGTGGCTCCTGTCATAACGGTGACGATGCATTTGATTCAGCCACCCAATGTGAATCCTGCCACTATCCCCCAACTGAAAAAATTGTCTTCAACCAACCCGTTAAATCAGTGGTCTTTGATCACAACATTCATGTTGGTAAAGCTGAACTTTCCTGTGAATCCTGCCATAAAGAAGTTTTCACTATGAAAAGAGGGACTGTTGAAGGTGAAGAACTCATCTTCTCCGACGATCCTGCAGAGAAACGTAAATATCTCGAGACTCTCCACAACAAATTTTGTGGAACATGTCATGATTCATCCCAGGCCTTTGGCTATCTGACCAGATGTACCGTCTGCCATATAGGCGTTAAGGGTTTTGACAAGATGAATGGCGGCACCAAAAGTAGCGACGCCCACGGGAACAGCGGCCACTGATACTTCTCAAAAGAGTCTTCTGTCGCCGGTACCTGAACAATGAATAACAACGATTGACCTATTATTTATAGTTATACAATTTAAGAGGAGAGAAAATGACTGGAAGGATGGTTAATATTTCAAAGAAATGGGGTTTTCATGGCGTTGAAGCCTTGAAGAAAGCAAGCCCCCTATATAAAATGACTATAGGGATGTTTGCACTGCTTGCTCTAGCCGGAGCAGCTGTTGGCCTCCATGGCATGATCACAGGATATCACCACGTATATGGTGTAACCAGAGAAATATCCTGGGGATTACTTATCTCCGCTTATATCTTCTGTGTTGTTACCTCCACTGGACTCTGTATTATTTCATCCATTGGTCATGTTTTTGGTGGGGAAGCATTTATGCCCATCGCCAAGCGTGCCGTATTTATGTCAATCATGTTCATGTTTGGTGGTTTTTGTATCATATTCTTTGATATCGAAAACCCCTTCCGCATGGCAATCTGGAATGTTATCTCACCAAACTTTGTCTCCAACATGTGGTGGATGGGTACACTCTATGGAATGTATCTGGTATTCATGGTTATTGAATACTATTTCCTCCTCGACCAGAATCATACCCTGTCCCGCTTAATGGGATTTTTTGGACTGGTTGTGGGTATTGCTGCTCATAGTAACCTTGGAGCGGTTTTCGGAATGCTCCATGGACGACCATTCTGGTATGGCCCCTATCTTCCAATCTACTTTATCTTCTCAGCCGCTATGTCAGGTGGTTGTGCCATTCTCTTTTTCACCACACTGGGTTGGAGAATCAATCCTGAGATCATGAACCAACGGATGGAACGTTCCATCAAAGCCGTTACTCAAGTCACAATTTTCCTTATCTCTGTAATTATTTTCTTCACCATCTGGAAGATTATCACCGGTATGGTATCTGAAGGAAAACAACTGGTTATCATGTCCTTTTTAACTGGAGATTATGCCATTAATTTCTGGGTTTTTGAAATATTCCTTGGAATGGTTCTTCCTCTCTATCTACTGATCCGGTCACGAGGAAACAATTTCAATCTCATTATGTGGGCCACCGGACTTATGATGGTTGGTATTTTCTTTATGCGTTATGACATCGTTATTCCAGGTCAAATGGAATCCGTTTATCATTCACTTGGTGTGGAAGAAGCCAAGGACATGCTGACTTACACACCATCGTTCCATGAGATTATGGCTTCACTCTTTGGTATTGGCTTTATTGGCCTTGCTTATTTTGCCGGAGAAAAAATGCTCAATGGACATCAGCTTGAAAAACATGAGATTGTTCCGGAAGGCGGCTATATTTGTCCCGGCTGTGGTGCTATCCACTTCATGGAAGAAGGCGAGACTGAAGAAGATGCAATGAAACGTCATCACAGAATCTGGTAAGAAAACGCTAGGGGCTTCTCTTCCTGTCTACTCTGTGATGCTTAAAGAGTAGCCCCTGCATCTCAACTGAATGAATATTTAAAAGGATAATTATCCCATGAAATTTCCTAAAATAAATTTTGATACTATGAAAAACGAGGGGACATCATCCGTTACCCCTCAGGAAAGACGAAAGTTTTTAAAGCTAGGTCTTGCCATTGCAGGTGTTTATGCAGGTGGAAAAGTGCTTTCTTTAACCTCTATCGTTGGTACTGCCCATGCATCAGGTGGTGGCAGTATCGTAAAAAAATACCCTTACAACCCACATTACAGCATGGTTATCCGTCAATCACTTTGTATTGATTGCGAAAAATGTGTTGAAGCATGTAACAAAACCAACCATGTTCCCGAGGATGGTTACAGAACCCGTATCCTGACCAAGAAATACACAGGGACCCTAGACAAACAGGTTGAATTCATCCCAGTCCTTTGCAATCACTGTAATGATGCCCCCTGTGTCAGAGCATGCCCCACAAAGGCGACCTATAAGGATCCTATCACCGGTATCGTTCGTATGGAGAGTAGAAAATGCATCGGTTGCAAAACCTGTATGCTTGCCTGTCCGTACGACGCGCGATATTTCAGTGTTGAGAGACGTGCCGTTGACAAATGTGACTTCTGCTGGGATGAAAGACTCTCCAAGGGAGAAACACAGACTGGTTGTTCATCTGCCTGCCCTACCGGTGCCAGAACTTTTGGGAATCTTACCGATCCTGAAAACATTGTATACAAACTTGTTCACCAGCTTGAAGAGCAGGTTTGGGTTCTGCGCCCAGCTGACGACACAAAACCCAATATTTTCTATATGAAGGGAAATATGCGCTCCGTTGACAATATTCTTAACGGGCAGAAATTCAAATACTTTGATCCCGACAAAGTATAGGGCCGTTATTCCATAGAATTCTGCCTCATCAATCCCTTCCTGCCCACTCCTGGCGGAAGGGATTTTTTTCCTTAGCCCCTTGGACTTCCCTTCATTTTATATCTTCTACTCAATCTGCTACAATCCGGCACGTCCTGTGCAAATGATATAAAAAACACAGTTTTGTTGGATTTCATGCTACACTAGTGCTTGATTGTGTGTTTTCCATGCTACACATTACAACGATTCCGTTCCAAAGCTGTTTGTTTCAAATTAGAAATTTTGTACCTTCCTTCACAAATGGTAAATCAGATGGATCCTTCCAGAAGAAATGAAATCCTTCTTGCAATCAACCAGCTAGCAGCCTCTGAAACCGGAGAAATGACCGGAGCCGACAAGCTACTCAAAAAGTGTTGCGAAATTATCATGCAAAATCAGGAATACTGCCTGATATGGGCTGGTACCCGTGATGATGATGGCACAGCCATTACCCCCTTGACAGCACTCACTTCCGCAAACATTCCTGATAGAGACTGCCTGTATCTCGTTGAACAAGTCATCACAAGCATGGACACAAGCAATCCTGCTGCTCAAGCGCTTCTATCAGGTTCAAAAGTTATCATCCAAGATGTTCGTGCGAACAAAAGCTATGATTCCCTTCGGGAAATTTCTCTGAAAACCGGATTCAGATCCTGTTCTTGCTGGCCCTTAAAGTATAGGGGCCAAGAATTTGGCGTTATTAACATTCATTCCGAAAAAGTTGCTTGCTTTACCACCGAAGAAATATCCTTTTTACAAACTGTTATTGCCGACATTTCACTCGCTCTCTACACCCTGGACATGACAAAGCGAATGCAGATTGAGCGTGATTTTAACCAGGAGATGGTAGATACCATGCAAGCCCTGCTTATCTCCGTCTCTCCCTGTGGTAGAATTTTATCCTTTAATCAGAAAGCTGAACAGGTAACCGGCTATAGTGAAGAGGAAGTCATTGACAAATACTGGGTTGACGTCTTAATGGCCGAAGAAAATCGTAAGGCCGATCAACAACTTCTTAGTAATGTTCTGAAGGGTGAAGCAGAGCAGATGAATTTTCAGTCAATTCTGCTAACCAAAAATCATCGAAAGCGCTTTATTAACTGGCACGCTTCCTTTCGCCAAAATCTTGAAAAAGGGAAACTTGGTCTTGTCCTTTTCGGAATTGATATCACTGGTCAGCTTCAGGTCGATCATGATCTGAAACAGGCCATTTCGCAGTGGGAAAATATTTTTTCTGCTATTCAGGATCCAGCGCTTATCGTTTCAAAGGAATCGGTTATTCTGGATGCCAACCCTGCAACATTTACAGCTACCAGGAAAACGCGTCCTGAAGTTATCGGTCATAAGATATGTGATATTCTTCACCTTGGCCGCGCGACGACAGCCCCCTGTCCACTTGAACAATATATCGCCAAGGGCCAAAGCAGGATCATTGAGACGGAACTTCGTGGTTTCCACGGAAATTATCTCCTTACCATCAGCCCATTAAATATGGACGATGGCGGGCAGGAGGCAGCTCTCCTTGTTGCCAGAGATTTGACAGAGGAAGAACTGATGAAAGCCGAGGCCTTGCGCTCTGCCCAACTTGCCTCGGTTGGGGAACTCGCTGCAGGAGTTGCTCATGAGATTAACAATCCGATCAATGGAATTATCAATTACGCCCAAATCATCCTCGACGACCCTGATGATCCCGACAATCTAGACCTTCTGGAACGCATAAAAAAAGAAGGGAAACGGATAGCTTCCATAGTTTCCAATCTTCTTGATTTTTCGAGACGACGGGAGGAATCACCCGAAGAGGTTGCAATCCAAAACATACTCAACAAGAGTCTTGAACTGGTCAGCCATCGCTTTAAGGATGATATGATCCTGCTCGACATGAAACTCCCGGATGATCTTCCCATTGTATATTGCAATTCCCAGCAGATACAGCAGGTACTGCTCAATATCCTTTCAAATGCCCGCTATGCCTTAAATGACAAATTCCCAGGGCCAGATCCCAAGAAAAAGCTTACTATCCGTGGAGAAACAGTAACGCACGCCAAGGATACTTTTGTACGCCTCAGCATAACAGACAATGGATCCGGTATAGAACAGGATCTGATTGATAGAGTTTTTGACCCATTTTATTCGAGCAAACCAAAGGGCGAAGGGACAGGGCTTGGTCTCTCCATCAGCCATGGTCTTATCCAGGACAACAAAGGATATCTCAGGATCATCAGTGAACTCGGTTCATCAACATCCCTTCTTGTTGATTTACCTATTCCCAATAACTAAGGAGCACAAATGAACAAAAATTATTACAATCCCCTTATCCTATCCGCTGTGTTTTTGCTTGTTGCCGGAGTTTTATATTTCCTTGATTTCAAAATCAGTGGCAGCTGTTCCGATGTAAGTTACATACCCTACAACATTTGGTCTTTTGTCGTCATCTTGTCCCTATACGGCTTTACAGTTTTTCTTTGTATACGTGAATCCAAAATATTTCGGGATAAAGAAAATTCTCTCCAGAACAAACTTCGCACCTGCAACGATACTTTAAATGATGTCCAGTCTACCCTCGACGATGCCGTGGAAAAAAAGACGTTTGAAATGTCTGTTATCAATGGTTCCCTTAACCGGGAAATTGCCGAACGTATTCAAGCAGAAGCCGATGGCACTAAACTCAGAAAACGCCTCCAGACCATACTCAATTCTGCTGGTGATGGTATATTTGGAATCGACACCCAGGGCAGAGTTACATTCGTCAACCAAAAAGCAACTGAATTACTGGGATGGCACGAGGAGGAACTGATAGGAAAATCACACCATGACCTGGTTCATCATACCCATAGTAATGGTCGCGATTTTCCGGTGGAAGAATGTCCAATCTATATGGCCTATAAAGACGGACAGGTGCACTTTGAAAAGAATGATGTGTTCTGGACAAAGTCAGGAGAAAACTTCATGGTTGAATATACATCAACACCAATCCTCGAGAACAGTCAAATATCCGGAGCCGTTGTGGTTTTTAAGGACATAACCAAAGCCAAAAGACTTGAACGTCAACTTGATCTGATTGTCAATTCTGCAGGAGAAGGGATATTCGGTCTCGACATTGATGGAAATGTGACTTTTATGAATAAAGCAGCATCCCTTATGCTTGGCTGGGGAATGAATGAACTGATAGGAAAATCACATCATGCACTCGTTCATCACAGTCATGCCGATGGAACAAAATATCTTGAATCCGAATGTCCTATCTATATGGCTTATAAAGACGGGCAGGTCCATTTTAAATCCGATGACATCTTTTGGAGAAAGGATGAGAGCAGCTTTACCGTGGAGTACAACTCCACACCAATTATAGAAGGTAATTCACTTACTGGAGCCGTGGTCGTATTCAGGGACCTGACTACCTTTTCCTGATAGTATATTTTAGGCAAAACTCTTCAAAAAGGGAAAATACCCAGGAGTAGTAATGGAAAATATCTCTGCAGTTGAAACACCAATCCTTGTAGTCGACGATGAAGAATCATTGCGACATACCTTCAAGATTTTCCTCAAACGTGAAGGATATGGCCCAATTGCGCTCGCTTCTAATTTCGAAGAAGCCGTGGGAATGCTCACAAACCAGTCTTTTGACCTGATAATCAGTGATATAGTCCTGGGTGGTAATTCCGGCATTGATCTCTTAAAACGCATCAGAGAACTGAATATCACCTGCCCTGTCATCATGGTAACAGGATACCCACATGTCGATACCGCCTCAGAAGCATTACGTCTTGGTGCCTTTGATTATATCCAGAAACCCGTTGAGAAAGACCAACTGTTAAAAACGGCACGCCTGGCGTTACAACAATCTAAACTCCTGTACGAAAAACAAAAAGCTGAAGAAGAAAAAGATCTCTACAGAGCCTATCTCGACACATTATTCAGAAGTGTTTCTGACAGTATTATGACCGTAGATCAGGACATGAATATTATCAAAATGAACCAGGCAGCCAGATCTTTTTTCATAACACTCAACCCCGCAATCAATGAAGGTGCCAATCTCGCCCTGGCCTGTGGCAACAAAGGTCACTGTTTTTTTAAGGATGATGCGGAAAAAGTCCTACGATCCGGAATAGAAATCAAAGAGCACCGTATCGAGTTTACAACCGATACCATGGATCATAAGGTTGTCAGCATATGCATTTCTCCCCTTGAAGATGGCCGTGGTGGTTTTCATGGCGTGGTTGTAGTTATCCGCGATATGACATGCCTTGTAGAACAGACAGGATCTAAGCAACGTAGTTCCTTCCATCGTATGGTTGGAGCAAGTCCTGCCATGCAAACGGTCTACACCATGATCGAGAATGTTGGAAAAGTCGACTCTGCGGTACTCATTACAGGAGAAAGTGGTACAGGCAAAGAACTCGCAACCGAAGCTCTGCACCTTGAAAGCCATCGAAAAAACAGGCCATTGGTTAAAGTTGACTGTACTGCAATTCCAGAAAACCTTCTGGAAAGCGAGCTTTTCGGCCATAAAAAAGGATCATTTACAGGAGCAGATCAAGATCGGATGGGAAGAATTTTACAAGCCGATGGCGGAACCCTCTTTCTCGACGAGATTGGCGACGTTTCGTCCATGATGCAACTGCGTCTTCTTCGATTTCTTCAGGAAAAAACCTTCTTTCCCGTTGGTCGCGACACTGCAATTCAGGTTGATGTTCGAATAATAGCTGCCACCAATGTGAATTTACGGGAAAAAGTAACACTCGGAAAGTTCAGAGAAGATCTCTATTTCAGACTGAGGGTTATTGATATTATCCTCCCACCACTCCGGGAACGCACCGGAGATGTGCCATTACTTGCCAACAATTTCATAAAACACTACGCCCAGCAGATGGGAAAGCCCATAACCGGAATCTCCGATCAGGCCATGACGCTTCTTTCGGACTACTTTTGGCCCGGCAATATCAGAGAACTGCAACATGTTATCGAGCGTTCCTGTGTTCTTTGTAACGGATCAACGATCGCAAGTGAACAGTTCCCGGCCGAAATCCAGCATCAAACAACTTTTCAGCACTTCAGTACTGCTTCACCACTCCGACAGGGAGGCGAATTCCAGCCTCCTGATCAAACTCTGTCTCCTGATCCATTCCAGGGAAATAGTGCCGAAAGCAGAATCATTGCAGCCCTGAAGAAAAGTGGTGGAAACAAGGCAAAGGCGGCAAGACTGCTTTCCATTGATCGTTCTACCCTGTACCGAAAATTACGAGAAATGAATATTGATCTGAGCAAATTTAACCTTTAGCCCCCCCTTCTTTGCGCCACACTTCTGTTGGATCACAAGTGTGGCGCAAACCACACTTGTGCCTCATCTTCCGCATTTACTAAAAACCATCAAAAAACACCATCAACATACTGTGTTTACATGTTTATTTCAACTCAGACACGTAACAATTCACTAAAATACCATTATTTTTAAATAGCAACTAAACGATACTGTTCTCATTACCAATAACTATATACACGTATTTACAAGAGCTTACAAATAAACATACACACATATTCCTCAATGGCATCATATGTGCTATAACTTAAATTAAAGTGGATAAGTCACCCCGTTTAAGGAGAACACATGCAGGCCATACCTTTTTCCATAGATAGCTTTCCTAAAACTCTCGATGAGTTCAGAAAGCTTTTCAACAATGAGCAGAGAAGTCTGCATTTTCTCTTTTCCAAAAGATGGCCAAATGGTTTCGAATGTCCCTATTGCAATTGGCTCGACGAAAACCTTTTTCCCACCAAAACTATGACATGTGGTCACTGTGGTCACCCAACTTCAATCACCACTAATACATTTATGCATGGAACCAAAAAACCACTTTCGCAATGGCTAACATGTATTTACTGGCTAACATCCAGTACAGGTGGAAACAGTGCCAAGGATCTGCAGCGTCTGTTAAAACTTTCCAGCTACCAGACGGCGTGGACATGGTTACAAAAACTTCGCATGGCTATGAGCATCGCAGATAAGAAACAGTGCCACGAAACCGTGGAACTCTCCACCGATACCATATCCCTTGGTGGAGAAACGCAGGCAAAACCTCAAATTCTGTGCGCTGCTGAAATCATCCTTCCTGCAGGAATCACAGGTAGAATAAAAATGGCAACCATTCAATCTTTAAACAGTGACACCATAGACTCATTTCTTAATCAACACGTTGCCAGTGGCTCTTCTCTTATTACTCCAGAAGAAAATGAATACAAATCAATTAGCAGAAATAATTTCGTGAAGATTTCAGATCCTGCAATATACAGAACCAGACAGATCATAAAAAGCTTTGAGATCTGGATTAATAAAATTCATCGAGGTGGTGTTGCAGCAAAACACCTGCAACTCTATCTGGACGAATTTTGTTTCCGCCGTAATGCTGAAATGCTACCTGACAGAGAGGCGATATTCAACCTCCTTCTCTCAGGTGTTATCAGCCAGAAATCACTTTCTTATAAAAGTATCATTTCGTAATCCACACGGAGCAAAATATGTCCCAAATCCAAACAGGCCTGCTAGTTCTTCTTCTTACACTTCTTGGTGTTGTTGGATACAATGTCTATCTCCATGAAACCACCCCCAACGATATCTCATACACCGAATTCATCAAACTGCTTGAAGACGGAAAGATTAAGGATATACACCTTAAGGGTGGTGCTGTTACAGGAACTGACCTGACTCTCCATGAATTCAGTTCCTTTATTGTAGATCTTCCCTCCGTACTTCCCTTAATTGAACGTCAGGGCGTAACAATCACTGCTGAAAAAGATAGTGAAAATTTTGGTGGCTTTTTGCAGTCAATGGTTCCGGTTTTCCTAATCCTGGGAGGCTATCTGATTTTTTCAAGAATGCAGAAAGGTAACAAAGGTGGCTTTGGGAAAACTAAAAGCGGCTCATTTCATCCCAAAGATAACACGGGTATCACCTTCAACGATGTAGCCGGTATAAGTGAAGCCAGAACAGAGCTTATCGAAATCGTAGATTCATTAAGAAATCCAGATAAATTCTCAAAACTTGGTGGCTATATCCCTAAGGGTGTTCTCCTTCAAGGTCCTCCGGGAACCGGAAAAACGCTTCTTGCCAAAGCAATCGCAGGAGAGGCTTCTGTACCCTTCTATTCAATTGGTGGTTCTGACTTTGTAGAGATGTTTGTCGGAGTCGGCGCATCCAGAGTTCGTGAACTTTTCACAGAAGCCAAAAAAAATGCTCCTTGCATCATATTTATCGATGAAATTGATGCAATTGGCGGAAAACGAAGTGGTGGCAATGCCAGTGGATCAAATGATGAACGAGAGCAAACCCTGAACGCACTCCTTGTCGAGATGGATGGATTTGATTCCGACCAGACGGTCATCATTATTGCTGCAACAAATCGTCCTGATATTCTGGATGCCGCACTTTTGAGACCTGGTCGTTTTGATCGTCAGGTGACCATTTCCTTGCCCGATGTTAAAGGACGGCGCAAGATCCTTGAGGTTCATGCAAAAAAAATAGTTATGGCTCATGGCATCAATTTGTCAGAAATTGCCAGATCAATTCCTGGCTTTAGTGGTGCAGAAATTGCTAACCTCGTCAATGAAGCCGCCTTAATGGCCGCTCGTCACGATAAAAATGGTGTTGAATTATCGGACTTTGAAGAGGCAAAAGACAAAATCAGCCTGGGCCTTGAGCGCAAAAACATAGTTATCAATGAAAAAGATCGCAGAGTCACAGCATACCATGAAGCAGGTCATGCTATTACCGCCAAGCTTTTACCCGATACTGATCCCGTTCACAAAATATCCATCATCCCTCGGGGCCAGGCTTTGGGCCTTACCCAACAATTACCACTGGATGACAAATACACCTACTCTCGTGACTACCTTATAAACCGAATAAAGATTCTTATGGGTGGGAGAATCGCTGAAGAAATCATTTTCAATCATCAAACAACCGGTGCCAGCAACGACATCGTAGGGGCAACTGAGATTGCAAGTCGCCTTGTCTGTGAATTCGGAATGAGTTCAATCATCGGTCCCATTGCCTATATGCAAGAACAGGGTGGTTTTCTTGGCGGCGGCAGTACCATGAAACCCTACAGCGAAAAAACTGCAGAACGTATTGATAATGAAATCAAACGCGTTATTGAGCAGTGCTACACGGAAACCCGAGAACTTCTGAATCAGAACAACAAATTTATCCACAAACTGGCAGAAGCCTTACTTGTCAATGAAACCGTAGATGGCGAAGAATTTGAAATCGTACACAATTGTTATATAAACGAAAAAAATATTGAAAAAAATTTAATGAATACACGCAAGGAGGAATTGACTGAAATATGAAATGATTACAGGATTACCCTGAAGTTTTGATTTTCAAAAAAGGAGGAAATTAAAAATGCGAACACGAAAGAAAATTATGAGGACAGCGCTGGCACTAACCGTTGGCACCATAATGATGAGTCCTGTCACGGCATGGTCCATGGATGCTGACGATGCTCCTGAGACTGTTACCATCGATACGATGAGTAATTTGTACGGGCCTGTGGAATTTGATCATAAGATGCATACTGAATACGCAAGCTGTCAGGAATGTCATCACCATACCACTGGTGAAATTGTAGCAGATCCAAATTGTGCCCGATGTCATAACCAACTTGACGAAAATGATGTTGTCAGTTGTAGTGAGTGCCATGTGGCAGATCGCTTTAATGAAGAATATCTTAAAACTCTGGAAAACCCGAAACTGTACCATATTGACAAACCAGGCCTCAAAGGCGCGTATCATCTCAATTGTGTCGAGTGTCATACGATCACATCGGGTCCCACGGGATGTGTTGATTGTCATACTATGACAGAGGCTGGAGAGAAGATGTTTAATACTGGAAAATTTGCTCCTGCAAAAGGAACATCGTCCTCTGGTCAGCAACACTGATCAGAATATCCAGTGACCAGTTTTAAGAGAGGAAAACAAATGAAAAAGTTATTTAACCGTAGAAATTTTCTTAAAGGCGGACTAGCTACAACAGCTGCCGCCGCGGTACTCAAAAATAAGGACAGCAAGGCAGCTGGTAATTTCACCGGGTATCCTGATGGTATGGGAGTATTAGTCGATCTTACCCGTTGTGTTGGTTGCAGATCTTGCGAAGCAGCGTGTAACAAAGAACAGGAACTCCCGGAACCTGCTAAATCTTTTACCGATTTTTCAGTTTTTGATGATCGTCTTCATGGGCAAAAACGCCGCACCGATGAAACCGCATATACCGTAGTTAACCGTTACGATGTGCCGGAACTTGATCATCCACTGTTCAAGAAATTCCAATGTAACCACTGTAATGAACCAGCATGCCTGACTTCATGTTTTGTCAACGCTTACACTAAAACTCCTGAAGGAGCAGTTATCTACAACGCCAAGGTTTGTGTAGGTTGCAGAACTTGTATGATCGCCTGTCCATTCTACGTACCAACGTTTAAGTACTCCAGTGCTTTCAAGCCTCAGATCATGAAATGTATCTTCTGTTACGATACGCGCTTGAAAAATGGTGAGGCCCCTGCATGTGTTGAAGCTTGCCCTCAGGAAGCGTTAACCTTCGGAAGACGTACAGATTGTATAGACATGGGACGTCAACGAATTCGTGAAACTCCTGGTAAGTATGTTGATCATATTTATGGTGAACATGAGGTTGGCGGTACTGCATGGATGTATCTTTCAAGTGTACCTTTTGACAAAGTTGGCTTAAATACGCACGTTCCCAATGAACCTATCATTAACTCTGTTAAAGATTTCCTTGCCATGGTTCCAATGGTCCTTACCATATGGCCTGGACTCTTTGTTGGGTTCCATTTACTGGCTACACGCAAAGAAAAAATGATGGAAATGGAAAAAGCAAAAGAACTCGCTAAACAAAAAGAAAATGATGAGAAGGAGGAGCAGGTATGAAACTCTTTTCAAAAGACCGACCTGAGATTCCAATCGTCGATCATCTTAAAGCAGATGGTACAGAATGGACAATCAAAGAAAAACTCTGGTTAGGACTGTCTATACCGGAATACAAAACACAGTTTCTGAGAAATCCTATAAACTGGCTAATGATTATTATCTGTGCCATAGGTATCCCACTGATTTTAGGTCGTTACATATACGGACTCGGTTGGGTAACCCATTCATCCAATGATTACCCATGGGGACTTTTTCTGGGATTTGGACTTTTTGGAATGGTTCCTCTGTCAGCGTCAGGCTTTATGCTAGGTACTACCGTGGAACTTTTCGGCAGAAAAGATTTTCACTCCATTGAACGCCTTGCCCTTCTAAATGGCCTTCTTGGTTACTTCTTTGCTGTAATCTTCCTTGAAGTAGATCTTGGTATGTGGTGGCGGTTACCCTATCCAATGTTCGTATCCCTGGGACCTGCTGCAGTTCTTTTCTTAGTTGCCTGGCATGTTGCCACCTATCTTTCTGTGCAGATAGCAGAAGTACTCCCTGCATTTTTTGAATGGTGTGGCTGGCTCAAGGGAAAACGTATAATCAGAAAGTATGTCTTAGGTCTCACTGTTGCTGGAATCATCCTTTCGACCCTACACCAGGGAGCACTGGGTGCCCTCTTCTGTTATGCGCCGGCTAAGATTCATCCACTATGGATTTCAGTTAACTTTCAATGGATTCATTTTTTCTGTTCATCTATTTTCGCCGGGCTTTCCATGGTCATCATCGCTTCAACACTGATTAGAAATTTCATGGGATGGCGTTGTGATGATGAATTCAAAGACAATCTGGACTATGTTACCATCGGACTTGCAAAAGGTGCCTCATACGCCATGATCACCTATTTGATCATCAAAATTGTTGCAGTGGCTCATGATCAGGAATGGACTTACCTCCTCACCGGTTGGGGAAGTTACTATATGCTTGAGCTTGGTGTGGCAGTAGTTCTTCCGATGTTCATGTTTGCAATTGGTATCAGAAATAACTGGTTGAAGCTTATCAGATTGGGTGCCTTTATCGCAGCAATTGGAATCATCTGGAATCGTCTCAATACTTCCCTTATCTGCTATAACTGGCAGATGTATCAAGAGATCCCGCACTGGAAAGAAGTATGGATCACGATCACAATTTACGCCATCTACTTTATGACCTACCGCTTTATCGTCTATCGTCTGCCCATCGTTTATGGATGGAAAGGTGAAAAATAGAGACTAGATGTCCCTATAACCGTCAAAGTTCTCAAGCTTAGCTTGAGAACTTTGACTTCTTCCGACAACCAATACCTTTGAGAATAAAAAGATGAGAAACTTTCTTTCACAATTATCATTGAAACGTATATTCTCTCTTTTTACAATCACCACCATATTATTGCTTTTTCTTGTAATTTTCTTTGCCGGAAAACAATATTTCCTCTTTCGACATTGTGAAAAACTCGTTGACTCCAGTCAGCACCTTCTCTTTCAATTCACCGGAATAAAAGAACATATAAATGAAACGCTTTTAAGCAACACTCCTTTAAATACTTCTGCAATAAATAAAGAGATCCAGGGACTTGATTCTCAACTCCAAAATATTCTGGAAGATATTTTGATCCCTGAGGAATTCAAACTTAATTTTATCAGCCAGCTCGACCTTGTCAACATTACTGTGGCATTGAGAAATTTGCAAAACAGAACTCCACAGACAAACGATAAACAGCTGTCAACAATCACCACACAACTACGCAATATTAATACAAAACTAACAAGCTTCCACCAGCTGATCAGCAGATACACTCAGACCCAGCTCCTGGGACTGCATAAGGCACTTGTCGGCATTCTTGCCATCGTAATTGCCCTGGTCAGCATTATGCTTCTCACCATAAATCGATATATAACCTCTCCCATACTCCACTATTGCAAAACACGTTCCCCGAAGAAAACCGATCCTGTAACATTATTTTCTTTACATACAACAATTGAGGCTCTGGCATCCCAACCAACCATATCCAATCCTGTGCAAAGCAAAGGGAACAGCCATGAACTGACACGTCTTTACAGATATAGCTCCATTGGCCATTTACTTGGCGGACTCAGTCATGAACTCACCAATCTTTCCAATGGTGCGCTAAATTATACCCAGGCAATTCTTGATCTCAGTGAAGATTTAAATTTAGATTCAGACTCCAAACAACTGCTGCAAAAACTTTTTGTTGAAGAAAAAAAGATGTCCCAACTTCTAACCAATATGATTCACTTCACAAGTGGTAGTGCACATGGACAGGCACAGGTTCTCAACATTGATGAACTTTTTGAGAATATTACGGCCCTTGTTCAAGGTACTTTAAAAAGTGAACGAGTCGAACTCAATATTAACCTTGACGATCCTGCCTTTATGCTGAAAAACCATGTAAGTGATCTGCAGCTTGTTATCTTATCAGCCTTGCAAAATAGCAGGACTGCTCTGAACAACCGATTCACTGGCAGTGAAGCCGGGCCGGGAAGTAAAACTATAGAAATCACCGTTCATGAAACCCTTCAGGATACCAATACTATCAACATTGAAATTATTGATAATGGTGCTAATCATTCAAAAACAGCAGAGAGTCATAAAACGGCAAGGGCGTGGCACAACATGAGCTTCTGCAAAGACTTTATACGGACATTTGGCGGCACTCTTACTCTGAACAGACAGAGTGATAAAACAAATCGCTGTATCATCAGCATCCCCTTAACTGAAGAAAAATTAAAATAACAGAGGATTGTTATTTTTGTGAATGTTTCCGTCTTTTCCACACCCAGGGTGGAACGGGTGTGTCATCATGCCAAAGTCCAATATGTTGTTGGCGTGCTCTTTTTTCAAAATCGAACCATTCATCACAGATTGCTTCTTTGCAGTAATAAATATATACCCAGGCCATTCCTTTTTTCACCAGTTCTTCATTAAGACACCTGTTATCGGCAAGAGTGACAATCGCTACCATCCTTCCATAATCATCCCAGTCCTTAACCTTTAAAGAAACGGTTGTCCCGGCAATCAGATTTGATGTTAAGCGTTTAGCAACTCTGGAGTAGGCCTGATGATACTCTGGAGTATCAATCCCCCAGAGCCTTACTCTGATACTTTTTGATTTATAGTTAACTACAATAGTATCGCCATCGATTATTTTTTCAACAAATGCCGTATCGGAACTCACGGCAAAGGCCATAGATGGACACAGGACAAGGATAAAAATGAATACAGAGGGGAAAAAAACTAACAGGTTAAGAGGAGTATAACTTTTCAGGATCATAAAAAAACCTCCATATTACAGAAGAAGAGCACAGGCAGTTGGCATTTAAGTACAAAGTATTACACCATTAAAAAAATGATATACTATTCTGACAACTGTAACCGAATCAGCAAACGATAAGATCTCAATAAAAGCTACCCGCTAATATCAACACCTACCTTCTTAATTTCTTGAAATAAAGAACAAAAAGCCTCTTGTTATTTTTTCCCACCTTATGATAAACTAACTCAATTGAGTATCTTGAAAATCAAAACATAGCTCTCTAAGACTTCTTTATCCAGTATTCGTTTCTATGGCCCCTAAAAAACACTCACTTTCACAATCAGAAGAGGAAACTCGGGAGTTCCTCCTCAGTCTTTCCCTTTTTGATAGTTTTAATATGGATGAACTCACCTTACTCTCGAAACATATGAGTTATATCCACTTGCAACGCGGCGAGTTTCTTTTTGTTGAAGGTGATAAGGGTGACTTTTTAGGATTTGTAGTACAAGGGGTACTCGAAGTATTAAAAAAATCGGCCACCGGTGAAAACGTTATCATCGCCCGCCTTACCAAAGGAAGCTCC
Source organism: uncultured Desulfocapsa sp. (assembly GCA_964538055.1). Taxonomy (GTDB): domain Bacteria; phylum Desulfobacterota; class Desulfobulbia; order Desulfobulbales; family Desulfocapsaceae; genus Desulfocapsa. The sequence continues at coordinate 48,748 of CAZIDU010000008.1, forward strand.
ATCGGAGAAATGGCACTCATTGACAAGTCGCCCCGATCTGCAACCGTAGTATCAAGACAACCCACAACCATGATAACGCTCACAAGCAAGGGTTTTGGTCACCTCGCTGAAAAAGCTCCCCTTACAGGTATTAAAATAATCCAGAAAGTTGCAAGACTTTTGAGTCTCAATATGCGCAGAACATCAAGCAAACTTGCCGACCTGTTAAATGTCTACCCGATATAACGTTTATATTTTCGTACAGTTACTCAAACACAACCGGCACACTCACAGCAGATATTATGTTAGCATCTCCCACAATACTTTTTTCAGACCATACCCCGGAAGAACACCTTATTTGTCTGCAACTTTTTGAAAAATATGCACCTGGGGGAGTCCACACCTGCTCAACCCCTGACAAACTCACCGAAATACTTACACTACAAAGAATTGACATTCTTTTTTTCGATCTCACATTATACCCTGCTGAAGAGTGTATGTCCCAGCTTGACGCTATTCAGAGTGATTTTCCAAATCTCCTTCTAATTGCAGCAATTCCTGAGGGCAATTCAAAACTCGAAGCGGCAATCCTGAGCCGCAACACCTTTTTTTATATTACCACTCCCTACAAGGATTCTGATATTGAGCTTGCTCTTAAACGTGCCCTGGCCAAACTCAACATTCAAACAACGGCCACTCAGGTGACCGCCAGGAAAAGCATGCCTCCGTTTTATGGAATCATTGGTCAAACCCCGGTGATGCAAAATTTATTTAATCTGATTAAGAAGGTATCCGAGGATGCACTTGCCACAGTTCTTATCAGAGGGGACTCTGGTACTGGCAAGGAGATGGTCGCCAAAGCCATTCATAGTCATTCTTCACGCAAAAATAAAAATTTTGTTCCGGTAAATTGTGCCGCCATTCCAGATGATCTGTTAGAAAGTGAACTCTTTGGCTACACCAAGGGTGCCTTCACTGGAGCCACACAAAACAAGATAGGTCGTATTGAATATGCTGACGGGGGGACCCTTTTCCTTGATGAAATTGGGGATATGAAACCGACTCTCCAGGCAAAACTTCTTCGCGTTCTCCAGGAAAGAGAATTTGAACCAGTGGGCGGACTCAAAGCAACCCCAGTTGATACCCGCGTTGTTGCAGCAACGCATTGTGACCTTGAACAGTTGGTATCTGAAGGGAAATTTCGTGAAGATCTTTATTACAGGCTTTCAGTTATTCCCTTGAAAATCCCGTCACTCAAGGATCGGAAAGAAGATATCCCCATCCTGCTTGACGCCTTCTTAGAACTACATGCAACCAAACGCGGCAGAGAAAAATTTACTATCCCAATGAATATCATGGTGGCATTGCTCTCATATGACTGGAAGGGCAATGTTCGTGAGTTGGAAAATCTTGTTCAGCAGATGTCCATTCTCTGCCCCGGTAAAGTAATACAAATCGAAGACCTACCGGAACGATTAACCACTGATTTTGATCCTGCAACCGTTGACTATGAACTGATGAATCATATTCTTTCCGGAATCTCCCTTTCCGATAAAGAGCCGGAAAAGCAATTACAGCAGTCTAAGATCTCGTTACCGGTTGGCTTGGAGTGGCAGGAAGGACAGGTCGACTTCAATGAACTCATAAACGATTATGAGTCTCAGCTTATTATTAAAGCCATGAAAATAACTGGAGGGAACAAAAAAGAAGCAGCTAATTTACTGAACCTAAAACGAACAACATTGCTTGAAAAAATCAAAAAAAAGAACCTACAGGGAATGTGGGAAGAAAGCTAAAACGGGGATCTACCCACAACTCAAGTTTTGAAGCTGAAGGTACAGAAAAGCTGAGGGCCCCGTGTAATACTGTTTTTATTTCAGTCTGAAATCCTTCATACTATGTATCTTGTCGTAATAACTAAAGGGATTAAGAATCATTTCGAAGTCTACGCTTATCTTGTCTTTTTCACACCTGAACCGAGTAACAAGATTTCAAGAATAAAGCACTAAATCAGGCCGCCATTTGTGCAGAGACAGAATTAATTTTTTCTTCAATGTCCGCATCACTGGCGGGGGCTAACAAAATATCAGCCACCCCGTACTTTACTGCTTTAATAACCTTCGTTCTGGTCCATGCCGGGCCAACTGCGATAAGTGGTAATGAGCTCATCGCACTGATCTTAATAGCTACTCCCAGCCCCTTTTCATCGACATCCGCCATTACCAGAAAGACAGCTTTCACATCACCTGGCAGGTAATCACTGGCACTTTCCTTATAGTCAAGGACCTTGAAAACAAGCCCACGAGCATTTAATACGGCGCTGATTTTGGAACACTCACCACCATCATTGCTGATTATGAGAAATTCGGGATTTTGTGCTGTATCGCTGCCTTCTTTCACTCCAACGCTCTCGGAGGTACCGGAGGCATCGGTCTTACCTGTCACAGAACTTGAACTCTTTACATTTTCGATAGGTGCATCATCGGCAGTTTCTTCCTGAGCCAGACCATCGAGCTTAAAGAGGTTGAGTGGGACAAGCATTTCTATATTTCCAAGTGATTTATCACCAATATTGATTTTGCTTGTAGCCATATAGTAGAGCACATCAGGCATCGGCTCGTCTGACTCAGCCTCAACCTTCATAGGTACAACCTTTTCCAGGCTGGTCTTTATAAATCGTATTTTATCAGGATACTGTTCTTCAAAAACCTTTGTATATACGCCTGAAATAATATTTGCGATTTCACCGTAGGCATCTTCAGAATCATCGTTAAATTCTTCTTCAGCTACTATGCTATCAAGTTCGGTCGGTGGTAACATAATTAAGGTACCGCCGATAAAAATCGCATCCTTTAATCCCACATAAAGAAAGCCCTGTCCCTCAATATCACCTACCACATCCATATGGGCAAGAATCTGCTTCCCGGATGCTTCTTCAAAGAAAAAATCTTCTTTGTTTACAATACGTGTGCAATGTTCCGTGAATGTAACCTCGGCCCCAAGGAGTGCACCGACCTCGTCTCCCATGCTGACACTACACTCTTTCAAACAGGCATCAACACGCTTTTTCTGCTTTTTGGTATCAAAAAAAGGTTCAGCGGCAGTACTTTCTTCAGTAGTGGTCCCACCATCAGCCGCCTGACCACTTCCAGAAGCTTCTTCCGATGGTGGCATAGCACTCGCGTCTGTCTCGCCTGCACCATCGGTCCCCGCAGCGGATGCGCTAGTATCTGTTGGGGCAGATGTGCCTGCCCCCTCTTTTTCAGAAACCGAAGGTGCATCATCAAGCCCCAGTGCCTCAGCCGGAATGAGCAGAACAAGGTTCCCCATTTCGACACCATTCAGCTTCATCGCCGAACTTACCTGATAATAATTCTGGTTTGGTATTGGTTTGTCGGACTCCAAATCGACTTGGATTGGACTGATAACTTCCTGAGCTTTACGGATAAAACGGAATTTTTTGGGGTACATTTCTTCAAATGTTTTCGTGTAGGCCCCAGCTATGATATTTGCTATCTCACCATAGGAATCATCTATTTCTTCGCTGTAGTCTTCTGAAGAGGACGCTTCATCCAACTCACTATCGGGAAGCATAATGAGGGTTCCACCAAGACGTATCGCATCTTTAACGGATACCAGGATGCAGCCATCACCTTCCAATTCTCCACTTAACTGCATTTCTGAAAAGACAAGCTTCCCCGAGGGTTCATCAAAAAATTCTTCTTTAGAAATCAATCGGGTTGAAAGGTCAGACATGACCAGAGTGGCACCCATAAGGCCGCCAACTTCATCGCCGACACGTTCTTGAACGAGTTCAAGAATTTTATCAATTTTCTTTTTAGCTTTATCTGAAGACATATATTTAGAAAAATTAAAGAATTATTAATACATTAGAAATTCTTACGAAGTCTGCGCTTATCTCATGTTTTGTGAAAAGAATTTCGTGCAGATACTTACACCCCTTAAGGGGGTACTGTAAATAATGCCGGCTTACCATTCATCACAGGTGTTAGTGAATTTTTACCCTTATTTCAGTATCGACAAGTCCTTATGTTTTCTTAACAACTTTGAGAGGGAAAATATATTAAATTTGAAAAAGGAAGCAAAGATAAAATTATTGGTAGGCTCGTTAAAAGATAAAACTTTAGATAACTATGCAGGCAGACTAGACCCAGGAAAGCTTTATATGCGAGGGGCACAAATTTTTTATCATAACAACCTTTATCATGATAGATATCTTGGTAACAACAAAGCCAGATGGAGGTTTTTTACAACACCAGAAAATACTATTTCTCAGTATTTGAATATATATATTTTAATTCAATCATAAATAGTCCATCATTCATGCTAAACTGAACGACAACCCTATTGGCACCAAACATGCCACTGGTGCGAAACGATTCCCCAATCACAGTGGTGGGAATAGCAAGTTCGATATCCTTACCCGCTTTGGCAAAAGAAATTTTGAGATTACCAGCTACCATATTGGCAATTTCACCGATGGCATCCTTAACATCTTCATCAAGTTCCAAAACTTCCATATCTAAAAAAGTTCCGGTTATATCTTTGGCAACCGACGCAGGACAATGGACCGCCAGCATTCCCCGGATATCCTTTCCAAGGCCAATCATACTGGTAATATTGGCTGGAATATCCCCTCCTCTTCCTTCGATTGTTTCTACGACTTCGAGCTCAACCATAAGCATGGTTGAAAAAACTTCCTTTGTCCCATCTATTATAGCCTGCCCAACATTCATCACATTTACTTTCCTTCAAAAAAATGGTCATTAAAACAAAAAAAGAACAGGCGCTCCACCTGCCACCTGTTCTCATGGTGAATCAATAAAAAAGAAGAAATTTTAGTAACTATTAACCAAAATTGAGTTTGAGTCGGAATTGCATAACGAATACGCTCGTATGAAACTGGGAACATGACCCAATTCGTCTTTATCTTTTGAATTGGGATCGTGTCCCCAGATTCCCGATTCCGGATAAATATTGTGCCGTTCAATAACATGGTGAATAATTACTAATTTTATTACTTTTCAAGGTCCATTTCGACAAGAAAACAACCCTTACCTGTATCAAATTCTATAATGACTTTTTCCACTTCTTTATCTGAACTAAAAGTATACTCTCTTCCACAAATGGTTGAAGGGAGGGATAAATCGATATCACGTCCATTTTCTGATAAAATAGTCTTAACATTCCCCCCTAACATATTGGCAACTTCACCTATGGCATCATGGACGTCATCATTAATTTCTTCAACTTCCATCATAAGAAAACTGCTTGTTATTGCCAAGGCAACACTGTATGGGACATGTATGGCGAGGACCCCTTTATGTGTCCCGGCAAGCCCTATCATCCCCGTAATAGTGTCATGAAGAACTCCATGGTCTGTCGTCACTTCCTTAACACTTATATCCATCATGACCATGGTCGAAAAAATCTCCTTGGTCGATTCAATCATCTTATCTTGAATCTCCACGCAAACCTCCTTGTGAAGCAATAATTATAGCAGTGGTCCAAGAACCTCATTCACTTTATCGGGAGTAAAAGGCTTCTTTATCGCTCCTACAGCTCCAAGGGATTTAGCTTCACCAATAATGTCATCACCTGTCTCGGTGGAGATCATCAAAACCGGAATATCTTTCATACCCTCACGGGTAGACTTCTCTCGAAGAAAAGCAATCCCATCCATATTGGGCATATTTATATCACTCAATACGATATCAACATGTTCTTTTTCAAGAACCTCCAAAGCCTGAAGTCCATCTGCTGCTTCGTAAATATTGTCAAAATCGAGCCCTGCCTGCCGCAAGGATCTTCCTATAATAATTCTCATGGTTTTGGAATCATCCACCAACAAAACATTCTTACCCATTCTTACCTCCTGCTATAAAACGAGATTTATAAACTAGACTATTCTTTTTTTGAACAATCGATCATATTAAAAATAATATATACCAATAAAACATTATCAGTTTTTTAGAACAAAAACCAAATATCTTTTCAAAATAATTCTTTCTACTTCAATCGATTGTATGGACTAATTTTTGCAATATTAATTTTCAAATTTAACACAAACTGAACATACAATGAAAAAAAACCTCACAATTCTCTTTATTTTCTGCTTGTTAGCGCCACATACGGCATCTGCTGAGAGTGTCCTGACCAGAATTAATAAAATTGACACCAAGGACGCTGTTGAGTTGTACTGTTCATTCACTAGCGTTCCTATCTATCGTTCTAATATCAGGGAAAAAAGAGTTGACTTCATCCTTGAAGACACAATTTTGGAACCTGCTCTCAACCTCTTTAAGGCAGATGACAGAATAGTCAAAATTTTGTCAGCATACAAAAAAAATAAGACAATCCTATCATTTTTTTTCAGGTATCCACCACAACGCTTTGAAGTCACCCCCAATGAAAAAGACAATCGGTTAACTGTAAACATTTTACTTGGCAACCCATACAGCACGGCATTACCTAATTTTTCTTCAAAACTCGAAGGACTTACAATACTGGAAAGAACTACCAAAGATTTTTCAAACCCTCTTATTGCTTCCCCTTATGCTGCAGACTGGAGAAGTTTTTTCAAACTTTACGAATCCAAAATACACCTTGCAATGCCGGTACAGTTTACCATGCTCCCCTTTCCTGCAATGGCAAAACTCCTTCCAGGCCAAGCAACAAACAATTCACTACTAAGTGATGAAATCCACAGACTGGCCGGAGAAAACCTTTGGGATGACATTCTCCCATTACTTCTTAAACAGATTACCATCGAATCAGATCCTGAAGTTAAGAAAAAACTTGCCCTTACTTACGGAGAAGTCCTTTCAAGAGATAATAATTTTGTTGATGCCTATAAACAATTCTATCTTTTAGCCGATGAATACGCAGATGAGGAGATAGGGATTTTCGCTAAATACCTCCTGGTATTACTGCGAGCCAGATTCGAAGACCCATTTATTGCAGATTATGAGCTACGTAATATCGAGCAGTCCATGACGCCTGCCAATCCTTTGACACCCTATTTCAGAATAACTCAACTTGAAACGGCACTGGCAACGGGACAATATTCACGAATGCGCGATCTCCTTGCACTTGACGACATTGGCTATCCAGAAGATACCTCAATGATAAAAGAATTAAGACAGGCTGACTACTGGTATGCAACAGGCGACTCAATCAAGGCCTATATCGGCTATCAGCTTCTTGATAAAAATGAATTGTTATTAAATAAAATTTTTTCTCTTAACGGATACTGTGACACCTTATATCAGCAAAAACAGTTCCCAGCTGCCTCACACTGTTACACGACTCTGAGTGGCCACATTAAAGATAAAAAAAAGCTTGGAATCACAACTTTAAGACAATACTTATCTGAATTACACTATAAAAGTCCAGCTGAGATGATAGATTACTTTGCCCGCATCGAAGATACATACCACGGTACTGAAGCCGGCTTCCGTAGCGCTATCAAAAAAACGGACCTGCAATACCTCACCCTTGAAGACTGGAGTGCCAACGCCCTTCTGTATTATAAAAGATTTGCCAAATTGGCCGCCTCACGTGAAGGTAGGGAGGAAGCGAGTTTTAAAGAAGCACTCGTTTATCGATTGAATAATGAAAATATAAAAAGCCTGAATCTTATTATGTCCTTTTCGAGGGATTTTAGAAAAGGTGAATTGCACCAGTCAGGCCAGGCTTTGCTTATTGAATTGTTTCCTCTTGTCATTCGTGAATATGTTGAAAAAGAAATGTATATGGAAGCCCTTATTCTTGCCAAGAAAAACCGTAAACTTTTCTTAAACAACTGGGTTGATATCGATCTTCTTTCCGAACTTGCCGATTCCTACAACTCCATTGGTATATATAATGAGGCATCAAAACTTTATCTCTACCTCATCACTCTTTCCTCAGAAGACAAGAAAGAAAGTTACTATCTTCCTATGATTACAGCTGCCTATGAAAACGGAGCTTACAGTATCGTTGAAGATTTCGCAGATCAATACAGTTATCGCTACCCCGACGGATCATCTCAAAATGAAATCCTATTGCTTCGTATAAAAAGTATGATTGCCAAAGAGCGTTTTTCTGATGCTATCGCAATGCTCCCGGAATTGATACCTGCCACCGAAGAATTTTCCCTTCTCGCCGCCACACTCTATTTTCATGAAAATGACTATAACAGAGTTATTTCTATCCTGGATCGCGATTTAACCATTAGTGAAAACAAACGTGCCAGACGTTCATTTATGCTGGCTGAAAGTATGTATCAATTAGACGATTTCGTCCGGGCTGAACATTTTTTTTCTGAAATCCCTTTAGAATCACAGCATCATGACCAGGCACTGTACAGACTAGGTGAACTTCTTAAAAAAAATGGCAAAAAGGATGCAGCCCTAAAAGTCTATGCAGAACTTGTCGAAACAGGAAAGAATAGGCTGTGGATCAGAATGGCCCAAAAAGAAATTGAATTAAACGATATTCTCTAGGCGAAGATCGTATTCTTCCCTAACCGGAGACAAAAAGGACATCATGAACCCATTAAACCCATTTGATTCAAATATTAATTTGCTGCAGAAGGTCCTGGATTTACGCGCCAAAAATCAGAGTGTAATCGCCACTAACATTGCAAATGCAGAGACACCAGGCTATGCCAGTAAAGTCTTCCAATTTGAAGAACAATTACAAAATGCCATATCTGCAAAACCCGGAACACTTGCGACCACCCATGGAAGGCATATTTCTACCTCTCCTGACAACGTGAGTTCAGTGACCGGCGTAATACATGAAGTGAAGGACAAAACAGGTCTTGGTGATGAAAACGGAGTCAGTGTGGATATGGAAATGATAGCCTTATCAGAAAATGAACTGCTCTATGAAACAGCGGCACAGTTATTGAAGAAGAAATTAACGTTACTCACATATGCAATACAGGAAGGCAAATAAATTTTATAGAGGCCCACAATGGATATCTTCACCACATTTGATGTCAGTGCATCAGCATTAAAAGCTCAACGCATACGACTGAACACCATAAGTTCAAATCTTGCAAATGTAGAAACCACCTCAACCCCTGAAGGCGGCCCATACAAAAAGAAATCTGTCTACTTTCAGACAAAACCGATTTCTTTTAAAGAAGAGCTTGATTCGTCGATACAAGGCGTTGAAGTGACTAAAATTCTGGAAGATTCTGAGGAACCACGAAAAATTTATGATCCGGCCCATCCCGATGCAGGAGATGATGGCTATGTTGCAATGCCTAATATAAGTGTCCTCAAGGAAATGGTAGATATGATGTCCGCCACTCGTTCCTATGAAGCCAATACAACTGTGATAAAATCAGCAAAACGAATGGCCTTAAAAGCACTTGAGATAGGGAGATAATTAGACCATGAACCCTCTTACAGGTCCCATAGGATCAAGTCCATTAGCGCTGCAACCTGCGGACACCAATCCCGTGGCCGTTGCCAAATCAGATTTTGCCAAGGTTATCAAATCAACCATCGATCAGGCTGTTGCTGCAGAACAAAATGCAGATAAGGCTATCACTGGCTTACAAAGCGGAAATGCCAAAAACCTTCATGAAGTGATGATCAGTGTTGAAAAGGCCGATATCTCACTTAAGATGCTCGTGCAATTTAGAAACAAAGCCTTAACGGCCTACGAAGAAGTTATGAGAATGCAGATTTAGTGAAATATCAAATTTCTGAGTCACTGTAAGATACTGAGGATGCCGTGTTTATACGATCGAGCAAGCCTCATTACAGGCAGTTAAGCCGAAGGAATGATAATACTTTTTTCTTTCTTTACCTTCAGTCTTCAGCCTTAACAGTTACAGCTCTGAAGTTAGGATAATACGTGCCACGCTGAATAGTTACAAATATTATTTAATAAACAAATCAATCAATCACCACAAGTCAGAAACTTGACTAAAACGTAATCACAAAGCTAATTTTTCCATTAACCCTTCCATGCAAAAAGGGAATTTTTCATGGCCGACGAAGAGAACATACAAAAAGAAGCAGTAGAAAAAGAAATTCAGATTCCTGAGAGAAAAAAGCTCTTCCGTCTTATTAAGGAATGGCCACTCTCAAGGAAGCTTGCATTGGTTGCCGTTGCAGGAATCTCCATAGCAGTATTTGCACTCATTATCATACAGGCAAGAACTGCAGATTACCAACTGCTCTATGCAAACCTGGAACAGAAAGATGCTGCATCAGTTGTCTCGTGGCTGAAAGGGCAACGTCTTGACTATCAGCTCAAGAATAACGGAAAGAACATCTGGATTCCAGCGAATACACTATATGAGACCCGGCTGGACCTTGCCGCTAACGGTCTGCCTTCTGGGGGTGGAGTTGGTTTTGAAATCTTCGACAAACAATCCTTTGCACTTACAGATTTTGTTCAAAAAGTTAATTACACCAGAGCATTACAGGGCGAACTTGCCAGAACAATTACCTCCTTGAAACCTGTAGAGGCAACAAGAGTTCATCTCGCACTTCCGGAAAAACGGCTTTTTAAGAATCAGCAGAAAAATGCTACTGCTTCCATCATTCTCACCCTTGTGAGCGGCAGTACCCTGGATAAAAATCAAGTGCAGGGAATCATCCATCTGGTCTCCGGGTCTGTCGAAGGACTTAACCCGGATGAAGTTGCTGTCATCGATAGTTTCGGTAAGGTTTTGGAAGGAAACACCAAACCAGATGAAAGCCAGCGCTTCTCCGTTGAAATGCTGGTATATCAGCAAGAACTTGAACGAAGAATGGAAACAAGAGCCCAAGATCTGCTTGATAAAACCATGGGCTACGGACAGGCCATGGTGAGAGTAACTGCCAGCCTTGATTTTGCCAAAGTTGAAAAAACGGAAGAACTCTTTGACGCCGAAGAGCCTGTAATTCGCAGCGAACAACTGAGCGATGAAAATAGCGGCACCACAGGTGCAGGTGGTATTCCCGGGGTTGAATCAAATCTTCAAGGGAACAATGCTCCTCAAACAGGTGGTGCCCCGCCGTCGAGCAAAACAACCCGTACCACTAACTATGAGATAAGTAAAACCATAAGCAAAACCATTAATCCCACTGGCACCATCAAAAACCTGTCTGTCTCTGTTTTGCTGGCAGATAAAATAATTCCAGCAACAGATGAAGAAAAACAGCCTGCAACAGAAACACGAACGACAAAGGAACTCAAGAGCATAGAAGACATGATAGCCAGTGCCCTTGGTCTTGATTTAAAAAGAGGCGACAATATTAATGTTACTTCCATGCCATTTATGGTTGAATCAAATGACCTGATGCTTGCTGCTGAAGATATGCCGGGGAACCTTCTTTACGAATATCTTCCATTGGTAAAATTTGGACTTCTTTCACTGGGAGTATTCATTTTCTACTTCCTTCTGGTGCGTCCAATTATAAAAACCATGAAGAGTGAGGCAATTGACCATAACCAGTCGGTTACAGAACTTGAAAAGGCTGTTCAAGAGGTTAAAGCTGCAAAAGAGAAGCTGGCCCGAAAGGCTGAAAAGGCGGATGAACCCATTGAAGTAGTTCTTGATGCAGTCACCATTCTGCGAAATGAAGTTATGAGGAATCATGTTCCCACAGCCTATATTATTAAAAATTGGATCAACGAAGGTTAACCTATGAGTTTTCAAACCCTCACCGGGCTCAATAAAGCAGCTGTTCTCTTAATGAGTCTTGGTGAAGAAGCCTCGGCAAAAGTTTTTGAAGAACTGAGTGATGAAGAAATTCGTCTTGTTACCAGAACCATCGCCACCATTGACCATATCCCTGAAGACGTAAAGGATACCGTATTTACAAGCTTCACAGAATCTCAAAGAATGTTTGCTGGCCTGTTTATCAAAGGAAATGAGTTTGCTAAAAAGGCTATTTCAGGACTCGAAGCAGGACCTCGAACAGACCTGTTACTGGATCAGTTTATTTCCGGTACCGAGACGCGTCCCCTTGAGACAATAGCACTCATGCAACCAACGATGGTTGCCGGGCTATTAGAAAAAGAACATCCACAGACTGTTTCACTTGTACTCTCAACACAGCACGTTAGCCATGCGGGTGAGATTCTCTCTCACCTCCCCGAGGAAATGCGAGCAGATGTTGTCTATCGTATTGCTATGATAGGAAAAGTATCACCTGAAGTACTCAACAAAATTGAAGATGCATTACATCGTGAGATTGGACAGGTAGGCACCAAACAACAGAGTCAAGTTGGAGGAATAGACAAAGTTGTAGATATCCTTAACAATCTCAAAGACAGCATGGATTCTGACATACTTGATGATATCTAAGAAACTGATCCCGATATGGTCGAAGAAATCAGGAAACGTATGTTCACCTTCGAAAACCTCACTGCCCTGGACGGACGCTCACTGCAAATGATTCTCCGAGAAGTGAACAACGACTCGCTCACCATGGCCCTCAAAACTGCTTCCGATGAAATGCAGGAAAAAGTTTTTGCCAACATGTCAGCACGTGCTGCTGATATGATACGCGATGATCTTGAGGCAATGGGTCCGGTTCGTCTCTCTGAAGTTGAAGCCATGCAGCAATCCATCGTTAAAATTGCCATGAAACTTGAAGAGGAAGGAAAGCTTGTACTTGGATCTGGAGGCGGTGATGAGCTTGTCTAAGTTCTACAAGAGCAACAATTCCTTTCAAACTACCCTCATACTTGACAGTACTGCCAACAAAAGCTCAGCCCCCATCTGGGAGTCAATTGTTAAAAAAGAGGCTATTCCAGAAGTTCCCATTGACAATGATATTTTAGATACCACCATTCTTCCAGAACCCGATCCCGCGCCCAAGGATACTCCTGAGGACAATCATCTTGATGAAGTTGAAATCCCTGCGATCTTAGAAAAGGATCCGGTTCCCACCCCACTTCCCACTCCGGTTGCAGAACCTACAATTGACCTTAAAATTTTACGTGAAAGTAGTTTTGCTGCAGGTGCTGAAGCTGGTAGAAAACAGGCAGAAGAAGACTTTGAAAACAGTGCCCAGACACTTCTTTGTATCTGTACCGAGCTTGATCGCCTGCGGGAAACCATTCTCCAGAACAGTGCAGGAGAGATGAAGGCGCTGGTACTTGCCATCAGTGAAAAAATCATTCGCCATTCAGTTACAGAACAGGAGGAAACCATTGTTGCAACAATAAAGGATGCCATTCATCTGGCCGTTACATCGGATGCTTTCCAGGTTCAAATAAACCCCGAAGACCTTAAGGCAGTTGAGACTCGAAAACAGGAAATCATCGACTCTATAAGCGGGCTTGATAATATTGTCCTTAAGCCAGACGCAACCGTGGAACGAGGCGGATGCAAACTCGAATCAGACTGTTGCACAGTTGATGCGAGTATGATCAGCCAAATCAAGGTTATTCACGACTCAGTCATGGCTGAAGCTACCCTGCCTCAACTTGCAGCTCCTTCCAGTCCTGCCCAAAGTTCATCCAATGACAACGCTCAGGGCTCTGCATGACACTTTTTTCAGGTTCCATTGACGATATTCATCCCATTAAAGTATGGGGTAAAGTCACCCGTATTGTAGGCCTTATTATCGAAGGGCATTGTCCCTACGCCTCTGTTGGTTCACTCTGTGAGCTCACACCACTTAACGATGGTGATCCTATTCTTGCCGAAGTCGTCGGCTTTGAGGACTCAAAAGCCTTACTGATGCCACTTGGTGAGCTTCGGGGCCTTGGCCCTGGAAGTACGATACGGGTAGTAAAAGAAAGTGCCACAATACAAGTTGGACAAAACCTTCTCGGGCGTGTAATTGATGCCATGGAAGAGCCCATTGATGGCTTCCCTGCCCCACTGCTTGAAGAAGAAAAGCAGATTTATTCATTACCTCCAGGCCCCATGGCAAGAAAAAATATAAGTGAACCATTGGATCTTGGAATACGTGCTATCAATGGTCTTATCACCTGCGGCATGGGGCAACGAATGGGGATTATGGCCGGATCAGGTGTCGGGAAAAGTGTATTACTCGGCATGATGGCCAGATACGCACGCGCCGATATCAATGTTATAGCACTCATCGGTGAACGAGGCAGAGAGGTCCGCGAATTTATCGAAAGAGACCTTGGAAAAGAGGGTTTAGCCCGTTCAGTTATAGTTGTAGTAACCTCGGACCAGTCACCATTGCTTCGAATGCGTGGTGCCTTTGTGGCAACATCCATTGCCGAATATTTTTGCGACAAAGGAAAAAACGTCCTCCTGATGATGGATTCCGTGACTCGTTTTGCCATGGCAATGCGTGAAATCGGCCTTGCCGTTGGAGAACCCCCAACAACTAAGGGTTACACTCCCTCTGTTTTCGCTACTCTTCCCAAACTCCTTGAACGGGCTGGACGGTTTACCGGAAAGGGATCTATTACCGGATTGTATACAGTTCTTGTCGATGGCGATGATATGACAGAACCCGTAGCTGATTCCGTTCGATCCATCCTTGATGGCCATATCGTTCTTTCAAGATCACTTGCCGCTAAAAATCATTATCCTGCCATTGATGTTATGAATTCAGCCAGTAGGATCATGCGGGAAATCACCCATTCCCGCCATATAGAACTCTCCGGTCGTGCCCGTAATGTACTAGCTACCTATAACGAAGCAGAAGACCTTATAAATATTGGTGCCTATGCCAAAGGATCCAATCCAAAAATCGATTTTGCCATCGACAAAATAGATGCAATTAATACCTTCCTCTGTCAAGGCTATGATGAAACTACGCCATTAAAGGAAACCATTGAATCATTAGGAACGCTCCTTAGCGAAAGAAAAGAAGATGGCACCGATCGCAAGGATAGACGAGAAAGTGATAGAAGCAGTAAGTAACACTCCTTCCACCTTAACAAAGCCATGCCACCTAAGCCCTTTACTCTTGAGTCCGTTTTGAAATTTAGAAAGCGAGAAGAGAGTATGGCGCAGCAAAAATTCATTCAGGCTACAATTGATGCTGAAAAGGCATTCAAAGATCTTGAAACAGCTCGAAAAACTCTCAGTCAACTGATCCTCACCCTCGAAGAAAAACAAAAACTGGGCATTCTTGTCCTGGAACTTGCCCGATATGAAGAACGAATACTCTATGGACGCACTCAAATAAAACAGCTAAAAAACACTTGTGAACAAAAACAAAATTTCGCGAAAAGAAAAAAACTGGAGTTACTCGAAAAAGCCAAGGACCATAAGGCACTGAACACCCTGAAAGAACAACAAAACAGAACATGGAAACTCCACCTCGATAAAAAAGAAGCTGCAATGCTGGATGAAATTGCTATTCTTCGTCACGATCGTAAGAACTATTAATCACTCCAGGTGGGCTTTACTCTTGTCACCACACCCTTTCTTCAAAAGGAACACTATGTATTCAAAAAATATTATCATCCAATGTATCAGCCTTTTTCTCCTTCTTGGATTCACTCCTTCTCATGGCTTAGCGGCTGCTCCAGATACTGAGCTTCCCAGTGGTAATAAAAATTTAAACAAAACGAAATCTGACGAAGTGAAACAAGATGTCCAATACCAATCGGTTGAAGAAAGACGACTGTATACTTTGCTTCAAACCGAACGTGACAATCTAGAAAATGAAAAAAAGGTTTTGGCACTTAAGGAGAAGGAACTAAAGACTCTTCATGTGGAAGCCGATAAGAAACTTAAGCTACTTAAAGGTGTTGCAAAGAATTGAACATCACTGAGTAAAAACAATGACATAAAG
>CAZIDU010000009.1:0-64019 GCA_964538055.1 uncultured Desulfocapsa sp.
GCTCAATAAGGGCTGTCTTTGGAATGCTTGAGCCGTGTGATGGGAAACTATCACGCACGGTTCTTAGGGGGGAAGGGAGCCGCAAGGCTCCTGCCCTACCCGGTCTCCTGTTTTAATATTCTTTTTTCTACTCAATACTGAGCAAACCAATTACAGAAATACTAAACAGGATGAATATTAGAATCAGATTTGCTTTTGATTCCAATATCGTTATTGAGTATCATTTCTATATTCAGCCTCCAGTCGTTCGTCGGTATGAATCGAATTTTCACTGGACTTTGAGCAACATCAGATCGCTATTTCCGGATCTGCCGGATTCAAAAAGCAACATCCCTCCGTCCGGACTCCACTGAGGATACATGTCCGGTCCACCTGTGGTGAGCCGTCTGACCTGGGATGTATCAAGGTCAGATAACCAGAGTGTTGCCCCATAGGAAGTATCCCAGGCCCAGAAGGCTATCTTTCTGCCGTCCGGTGAAAAAACGGGGCCGCGGTCACCTAATGTGCAATTTTGTGAAAGGATGGTATTGTTCTCGGCGGTGGCCACATTTGCTTCCAGGGTGATATCGGAAATCATAGCGGCATAAGAGACCCGATCTTCGCCAGATGCGTCACTAATCACCTCGGCAGTATAGGTAATGTGCCGACCATCGGGACTCCAGTCACTCATCTGCAATGATTCCGGACCGTCCCACCTAAAAACCGTTGGTTGATCGTACCCTTTTTCAAAGGTCATAAAGTACTGATTGGTCTGATTATAGTCGCCACCAATGGGTGCAACTTTATAGGCAATGGTTTTACCGTGGGGTCACCAGAATTCAAAAAAGGACTTAACCATTATTGGTTAAGTCCTTTTTTTTTGGCTATGTTCGCGTTAACTGTGGCATACAGAAACGACAAAGTGCCTGATGTTATCCAACTAAACGTGGTTAGTTCGATACTGAGTAATTAAACTCCGTTGGGCTGGACAGCGCGTTTTCCGCAGTATCCATAAAACCGTTTAAAGTGATTTGTACGGATGATATTGCACTGCACACAGAAGTATCGTTCGTCCATGAAATAACATAATTATCACCAGACCATCCCTGGCTACCGGCAAAGTCACTTGGAGAGATATCAGCTGTCCCCGACGTCGTCATCGATTTAGAAAAAGAAAAAGAAATTGATCCTTCCTCACAGTTCAGGGTTGTACTTGTATCAGGTGAAGGACTAGCAATTGGTGCAGTGGTATCAACAGGGGGCAGCACGGATGACCGGTTATCATCGCTGGAACTCGAACCTGATAGGGCTATGGCAGCACCACCAATGGCTGCGACAGCCAGACCAACCACTACGTAAGTACTCACGGAAGAGCCTTCAGCTTCTACAGGTGGGTTAGTGGGTACGTCCGCAACCGTTGCCAACTCCTCTGTAGTAGAGAATCCCATGCCTTTGAGCTCTTGAAGAGCACTCTTGGCCATTTCCAGATTAGGATCCTCGCTGAGAGCCTGTTGATACATATTGGCAGCCTCAGTGTACTGTCCCTTGTCGGAATGTTCAACGCCAAGAAACAAGGACATCAGAGCTACAGTGCTAGTAGACAATGGTTTTTCAAGCTCAATTTTCTTGGCCGTTGAAACAGACACCCTCATTTGATCAAGAATATTGAAGAGAATCTCCTTTTCCATCCTGAAGAGTTCGTCAAGCGATCCGCTCACAATAGGTTGCCGGGTAAGCGTTCCGAAAATAATTTCAAGAACAGCGGAATCAATCAAAAGTTCCTGGGTTTTTCCACCTAGGATATCACCGCTGGCAACATAGGAGGCACCAAGTAGCTTACCAACTTTAGGTGCAGCTGCTGCACCTACTAGACCGGAAGCACCCAAATCCATTTCATCCAGAAGCGCCTGCATCCTGACCCTTTCCACTACTTGAATCTGATCTACCTTGGACAGGTCCGCAATCAACATCACCGCCATGCCTTTTTGTAAGGCATTCAGTTCTTCCTCACCAGATTTGTTGTTAAAATAGAGCACCACAATTGAATTTGGAGCACTGGTAGCTCCAAGTGACTGTTCCTGCTGAATAGCCTTTTGGGCCCAGGATCTTTCAACCTGGGTAATAACCTGCCCGGCTTGAGCAAGGGCTGTACTGTAAAACAGTATTGTTATCATTGCTAATAAACGAATAACTGCCCTATTCTTCATAACGTTCTCCTACTAAAAGAAATTTATTTTAGAGTTCTGAGTTGATTTTTTCTTCAAAAGTTAATTGTTATGCTGAAACAATCCCTGACATGTCTAATATATATCAAACATGTAATAGTTTTCAACTTGAACAATTGCAAGAACTACTACCAGTCACTCTTCCTGTTTAGTGGGCGGGGTCTCAAAACATTCCCTCAGGTGAGGGAATAAACGTTTTTGGACACGACCCATTAACCATGATATTTTGTCGTTAAGCTTCATTGCATTTTCCTTGGTTTTGCTTTTGGTGGTACAAAACAATACCACGAAACGCAACGAAACTAAATATATTCAACGTGTTATATCGTTATTATCAGTGGTTCCCATTTTGCAAGAAGCCCTTAATTATTCACATGTCTCTTGACAGAGCATCCTGGCAGGATTAAAAAGTTAGAAATACCTAACGATATTGCTTTGGCAATACAGATGAATGTTTATGATCCATGCTGCAAATTCATCTTCAAAATAAAAACAAATAGAGCAAGCAAAAGAAATGCCCGAAATAAATCTTAGAGAAATGGCAAAGAATCAGTCCGGAACTATCAAATCTGTAAAAGTTGGTGGTGAACTGGGAAGAAGAATTCGGGAGATGGGACTGGTTCCCGGAACCGAGATAAAAATCCAAGGACGCGCGCCCCTATACGACCCCGTCGCGCTTCGAGTTATGGGCGGCACCCTCACCCTTCGAAATGACGAAGCTGATCATATTGTGGTTGATGTTACAGAAGAAGGATGAACAATCTCAACGCCAGCCTCTTTGAGCAGTATCATGGCCACACTCTCACTCTCTTCAGCCACCACTTCATCCGGCTTCAGCTTCAGAAGCCATCGACCAACCAGTAATCCCTTTTTCTTCTTTGCAGATCTGTAGCGATTCTCTATAAATTGGCGTTTTTTAATTTCCCGGGACTCACTGTTTAGTGTTTCGACAAGAAACCAGGGTGCTGAAGCCAAATGCTGTACGCTCAACTCTCCCTCGGGGCTCTGCACAGGGATTACTCTGCGTGTGAATTCACCCGGTGCAAAATGTGGCCGTATACGTGCCAATACGAGGCCTGGAAATTCCAGCAACAATTCTTCTTCCAGGCGATCAGCAACAAGGTCAGCTATCTTATGCGATGGAGTGCGCAATTCCACATCCATATCAACAAGAAACCGCCCTCCTGCATTCCTGCTGAAACATTGTTTCACCCTGCTTATTCGTGGATGTTCTTCCACAAATCGTATGATATCACGTTCTGTTTCCCTGTCGATTGAAGCATCAAGGAGATCTTTTAAGGCTCCGACAAACAACTGGGCACCTGCAGAAAAGACAAAAACAGCCACAATGCCTGCAGCAAATCTATCCACATTAAATCCGAAAGGCACTACGATCAAGCTGATCAGTACCACCCCGGTGGAAAGGGAATCGGCAAGATAATCCTTTGCATCTGCAGTGAGTGCTGGCGAATTAAGCCTTTTACCGGCACGGTACTGAATCAGCCCAAAACCCAGGGCAACCATAAATGAGAGCGCAGCAGCAGGTAGGGCAATCCTGACATCAGGATAACTGGTAACACCAAAGAGTGCCTGTCGTCCTATTTCATAGCCTGCCAGTATAACCGCTACGGATGTTGCTAAAACAGCTACGGTTTCTGCCTTATACAGTCCATACGGAAAAGATGGATGTTCCTTGCCTGCCACCAGTATACCGACAAAAACAGCGGATGACGAAAAAACATCGGTTGCAGAATTAACAGCATCACCAATAAGCGCTGCAGAACCGGACATGACACCGGCAATTCCCTTGCCGATGGCAAGACAAAGATTCAAACATATTGAGACAATGGCCCTTTTTTTGGCTTCGTTCAAATGTTGTTTCGTTTGATCAGTGGTCATTGTGTAGATATCCAGCCATTAATTTCAATTGGAATGAGAGTGCTATATAGGTATTCATTATTCTACCAAGAATCTACATTTTTATTATTGGCTACTCGCTATTATACTGTATTTCACCTCCCAAAACAGCTCCACCCACTTGCTAAATGAGTTGACAGGATATAAAGTTTGGTGTACCTAAACATGGTCCTCTACGGAGAAAAAAATGACACTGAAAGAACTCAATAACAAATGTGGCTGTTTTGCCAAAAGAATACAGCAATGCACAAAGGGCGAACAGTGCAAAATGCACCATGGCCCTCTTTCTGAAAATTGTCGTGCTGGAAAAATTAAGATATGCAAGGTTACCGGAGATAGAAAGCTCTGTGCCAGAATGGCATCACTTGGAGTCCTCCCCGGACAAGAAGCAGAACTTCTTTGCCCACAAAAAGGTTCTCAGTGTCTTTTAAAAATACATGGAGGAACTCTTAGCCTTGATAAAGTGACTAGTAATAATATTATTGTACAATCTGTATAGGCAGACAGTAGCTTGAAATGGACTGGACTGCTTTTTTTTAGGGCTACAGAATTAGCCCCCCCTAACTGTGAGGTTCTTTTATGTGGCAAACACTCATTAGCGTATTCATTATCGCTATTGCTCTCCTGTTTATTGGTAAAAAAGTCTACCGCATGCTGCGTCGAGCAGCAGATCCTGAACAGGATGTTTCCTGCAGCTGTGGCTGTAGCGGCTGCGGTGTAGCAGATTGCGGAACTAAAAAAGTAAAGCCATCAAACTAACATTCTAATTCCACAATCCTTCTGGTACCTATCAATGAGTAACAAATCTATTACCATGGCGCTAGCCGGCAATCCCAATGCCGGCAAAACAACCCTCTTCAATAAGCTCACCGGAGCAAGACAACAGGTTGGCAACTATCCCGGGATCACCGTCGATCACAAAGAAGGGTATTTCAACCATGACGGCCAGGAAATTGTAATAACAGACCTGCCCGGAACCTATTCGCTAACAGCATATTCCGTCGAAGAGATCGTTACCCGAGATTTCCTGACGACTCAAAAACCTGATGTGGTTATTAATATAGTCGATGCATCCAATCTGGAACGAAACCTCTACCTCACCACCCAGTTTCTCGAAATGGGAGTTCCCATTATCATTGCCCTGAATATGATGGATGTGGCAAAGGACAGGGGGATTGAAATACGATTCAAAAAGCTGGCCGAGCTACTTGATGTAATAGTTGTACCGATTATTGCCCGATCAGGGGAGGGCACCAGGGAACTTATCAAACAGGCAATTAAGGTTGCCGAATCAGACAAGATATGGGCTCCACGAGATATTTCTTACGGAGAGGATATAGATGGAGCCCTTATAGAAATCATCGATACAATTAATGATTCCTCCTTTCTTGTAGATAACTACAATGCCCGTTTTACCGGTATTAAATATCTTGAGCATGATGATCAGATGCTTACCAGGGGACAGAAGAATGATCCGGAACTTGCCACACAACTGGAACAAACTGTAGGGAAAATATCTGACCATCTTCTAAAAACCATGGATGTGTATCCCGAGGCAATCATAGCGGATCATCGCTATGGATTCATTAAGTCCATCGTCAGACAGGGGGTAATGACCCATAAATTTGACACTGACCGGCTATACACCTCGGATAAAATAGACAAGGTTCTGACCAATCGCCTGGTTGGGCCGCTGGTAATGCTTGCCATTCTTTTTGGTCTCTATCAATTCACCTTTTCGTGGAGTGAACTCCCGGTCATGTGGATGGAAGGACTTTTTGGCTGGCTCGGAGGACTGGTTGAAAGCACACTGCCCGATGGCATGTTGAAATCCATGATCATCTCCGGCGTTATAGATGGTGTTGGCGGAGTCCTGGGTTTTGTTCCTCTAATTATGTTTATGTTTTTTGGAATTGCAGTGCTCGAAGATTCCGGATATCTGGCAAGGGTTGCATTTATGATGGACCGGGTATTTCGTCTGTTTGGCCTCCATGGTTCAAGCGTTATGCCTTTTATTGTTTCTGGAGGAATTGCCGGAGGCTGTGCCGTACCCGGTGTTATGGCCACCAGAACGTTACGTTCACCAAAAGAACGAATGGCAACCCTACTCACCGTTCCATTTATGAACTGTGGAGCCAAGGTTCCCGTACTGGTTCTCTTGATCGGAGCATTCTTTTCCGACCATAAAGCACTGTATATGTTTCTCTTTACCATGCTTGCCTGGCTTGTTGCCCTTGTAGCTGCAAAATTTCTTCGTATGACGGTTCTCAAAGGTCCGGCTACCCCATTTGTAATGGAACTTCCACCCTATCGTTTTCCAACGTTTCAGGGGTTGATGATTCATACCTGGGAGCGCACCTGGCAATATATCAAAAAAGCAGGAACGGTGATCCTTGCAATATCAATTCTTCTCTGGGCACTGATGACCTTTCCAGGTCTCCCGGAATCAGACCAGGTAACCTATCAGACAGCTCGAGAGCAGATAACAGAAAGCTATCCGATAGCAGTGCAGCAGGAGATCAAAAACGCGACTCCTGACACACCTCCTCTCTCTGCAAATGCCATTGACCTGCAGGACAAACTCTCTCAAATTGATTTTGAAGAATCGGCCGCTACTCTTAAAAATTCTGTAGCCGGGAAAATTGGCAGCTTTTTTGAACCTGTTTCACGCTATGCCGGGTTTGACTGGAAAACAAATATTGCAATGATTGGAGGAATCGCTGCTAAAGAGGTGATTATTTCAACACTTGGGACAGTATACTCCATGGGAGATGTGGAAAGCGATGATGCAGGGTCACTGGGCCAACGTCTGGTAAAAGACCCCAACTGGAATAGCGTTGTCGCAGTATCTGCTTTGATCTTCATTATGTTCTACGCGCCCTGCTTTGTTACGGTAGTCTGTATTGCCAAAGAGGCTTCCTGGAAATGGGCATTCTTTTCCATGGCCTTTAATACTTTTTTTGCCTTCCTCGCTTCAGTGGCTGTTTTTCAGATTGGGAGTTTGTTTGGATAAAACAAAACAGGATAGAGGAGCTTGCAAGTGTTTGCAAAGCTCCTCTAACAAAGCGTCCACAACAATTTTTACAGAAGATGCCTCATTATCCGTTGAAAAGCATCCCAATCGGTTACCTGATACAGGTACATCTTCGTAAGACTTCGTTCACGTAAAATCATAGTTCGTTTCTCCTCAGACCTTCGTTGATTAATTGTCTGGGAACAAAAAAATCCCCAGACTGAACACTCCATTCAATCTGAGGATTTCCCTATATATCCACAAGATCAGTTGATCACCGATATGCCGCGACGGTAATCCCCACTTTAGATTCAGGCAGGTTTTCTGACTTCCGGATACTTCTCATCCTGTACCTTCCCAACTTATTGCAAAAAGTCAGTGGTATAAAGCAGGTTTATTTCCGGTTACAGCGGCGGGCCCGTCTTCGATTCTCACGAAGTTCCCTTTTCAGTCCTTTAAGGACACCTGAATATGATACTATCATAGTGTGACATTCACCTCTTGTCAAGTGACAGAGGACGAGCAACACAACAGGATGTACAGCAAACCCACAGACAACACCCCATGAGGTGTCTAACCAGTCAGAGATCCTGTGGGAAACGAAGACAAAAAAAAGCCCCTCTGGAACAGACCAGAGGGGCAAGGGGAGGGGAAGAAAAAATGAAGTTCATTTTCCCTTTCTTATTACAACATACGTGCCAACCATTAAAAAAAAGTCATCATACCGTTTTTACATATGTTTTAAAACAGTCCCACGTCTAAATAAGGGCATTAACTACTCCCAGGTGTATCCTTTTTACCCACCATGAAAGCAAGGTGTGTATTTTCTACTCAAACCTTCTCTAACTACCCTATCTCAAGTACCGAACCACCCCGACGTTTATCCGCTGCCCCTTCTTTCCCTGGTATCACAGCATGAACTCCACCAAAATAGACTCCCTGTGACTCCCATTCATTCACCTTGGCATGGGCTTGTAACTCTTCAACAGCATCGGCAGAAAAGCCCGGTTCCATTTGGACAGTTTCTCCATCCCAATGTAACCGTGGCGCATCGACGGATTCCTGTAGTGGCCTCTTAAAATCAACAACCTGGCCAAGGACTTGAGTAACAGCAGTTCTGATTCTTTTTGAACCACCGCTGCCGATAACCAGTTTCACCTCCCTATCTTTGACAAGCAAAGATGGAGACATCATCGACGCCACCCTTTGCCCTGCTGGACTGGAATGAAACCCATCCGGATGTAAGTCGTCCTCACCCATCATATTGTTGAGCATCACCCCGGTACCCGGAGCAAAGTAACCTGCCCCTTCACCATTTGAACAGGTCATTGCGGCACAGTTACCTTCCTTGTCAGCAATGGATATATGGGTAGTGCCCCTGGAGAACATTCTTATATTTTCCACACTCTGGCCACTCTCATCTGAACGCAGAAAATCTTTCAAATCACTACCATTGGAGAAACCTCGCTCCCTTATTTTTTCCACTTCCTGCATTAGACCTGTTGTATGGATCAGGTAGTTTCCTGATCCATACTCATACTCAGGATGGATCGTAGTACAAAGCGATTGCAAGGATAAAGACAGTCCTATGAGAGCTCCACCCATGGAGGGCGTAGGGGAGGTTAGAAGTTCATAATCACGAAAAGATACCTTAAGAGGCCTTCTTTCTCTAACTTTAAAGGACGCAAGATCGGTAACTGAGAGCAGTCCATCCTGTTCCTCCATCTCCCTGCCAATTTTTCTGGCTATTTCCCCATAATAAAATTCTTTACCTCCATCTCGTGCGACATTCTCTATAAAAGCTGCGAGTTCGGGGTTCACAAGCTGTTTATCTTCCTGAAGATAGTTTCCACATGGTTCATAGATATCTTTTCCTTCGGAGGAAAGAGTCATGATGGGACGAAGCAGTTTTAGAAAATAAGCCTGTTTTGTATTTAAAGTGTGACTTTTTGCATACTGAATCGCAGGAGCTACAATCTCAGTCAGATCCATAAATCCAAGACGCTTATGAATATGAAGTAACCCTTTCAGAGTTCCAGGAACGGCTACTGAACCAAGGCCAACGTTAAAATCCTGCTTGCTCCCCGAAAACTGAACCGTCACCGGAAAAAAATGCGGTTCCTCAACTGGATTCAGTAAACCAAGGCCTGGTGTATCCACAAAAAAGTCAAAGAACAGATTCTGTCCCTTTACCACTGAATGCCCAAGAAGCAATCCTCCGCCGCCCAGGCTATTCAGTGCAGGCTCCACAACAGTTGAGGCAAAGCCAGCGGCGACAACCGCATCAAAGGCATTACCACCTTCCTGTAATATAATTGCCGCAGCTTCACTCACCAGAGGATGCCCGGAAGCCACAATGGATTTTGTATATTTACTCATGCCCAGAATTTCTCATGGAGTTGTTGTATCACCTGTTTAAAATCACCGGTTTCAGAATAGACCCTTCTCTGACAATCCGCCCCGGAACCATGCTCCAGAATTCTGTTCAGCATGGCCATATAGCGTTCGGATTGAAAACGCTGCACCATGGGCTGAACCTTTTCGATAAGAGTGCTGACAGCGTCACGGATACTCATTTTACCTCCACCAAGGAATCCGAGAGGATCAAAGAAGGTACCATCCAGTCCGTAACGAACCGCCTGCCATTTATTACTTCTTAAAAACTGATGATTACAGGAACTGATTTCCATTTCAGATTCAGCAAGAGTGGCAACTAAACACTGAATAAGAGCAGTAAGTCCCAATATATCGCCAAATCGTGTAGGGAGATCACAGGCCCGTATTTCAAGTGTACCAAAGCCTGGGTGCGGCCTGGCATCCCACCAGAGATCTTTAATCGATTTTATCACACCTGCTTCCTGCAATTGACCGATATCCGACACAAATCCATCCCAAGTCCCAATAGGTTCATAAATACCGGCGAGGGGCAGAGCCTCAAAGAGTTTTGTCCGATAGGACATCAAACCTGTATCTTCTCCCTGAAAAAACGGAGAAGACGCTGAAAGAGCAAGTAACAATGGAAGGTATGGCTGGATCTTATCACAGACACTCACCGCAGTATCTCCATCGATCATTCCGACATGAACATGGAAGCCCTGTGATATAAAACGACGCCCAACAATCTGCAGCTCCTCCATAATACGTTCATAACGGACATCATTGGTCAGCAACTGATCGTGGCTACGTGCAAAGGGGTGCAGAGAGGCTGCATAAAGAAGACAATTATTATCTGCGGCAAGTTCTTCCGCCATGGAACAGGTCTGAAGCAGATCATTTTCCACATCGATTAGAGAATGACATATCCCGGTACAAATTTCTAAAATCGAACGTATCCATTCATGGGTTATTCGGGGCCTGAGAATAGCAGGTGCATTCTCGAGAAGGATTGGCGCCAGGGGGGCAAGATTAAGGCTTTCAGTATCTAAAGTCTGAAACTCAAGCTCCACCCCAAGCGTATAGGAGGGACTGGAAACAAATGTGAGTGGAGAATACTCAGCTCCTGCGGTCATTGAAAATCCTCATTTGTTAAACGCTTATCTCGTACGACAGCTCTATTTGAATCGTCTCACAAACTGCCAGGTGCGTCACTCCACCCTGCCACACAGAAATGTTTCTGCAACCTGAGCGTACCCGGCAGCACCTACAGAGAGAACAGCCTCATCAAAATTAAATGTCGGACTGTGCGCAGGTCCTACTGTATCTGATACTTTGGCGCCAAAGCGAACAAGACATCCCTGAACTTTCTGAAGATAAAAAGCAAAATCTTCCCCGCCAAGACTCGATGGCCCCTGTGAAATAACATTCTCCTTTGAAACAACTTTAAAAGCTGCTTCCCGGGCAACCTTTGTCCCGGCACAATCGTTAATCACAGCAGGTAAAGCATCTGGAAATTGCAGTTCCACCTGAACGTCATAGTAATCGGCACAGCTCTTAACCATTCTTTTGAGACCTGAAACAATTGCTTCTCTTGCATCACGATGGGTGCTGCGAATGGTCCCCTCAATAACAGCTTCACCGGCAATCACATTATGAATTTCTCCGGCACGAATTCTGCCTACACTCAGAACGGCAGCGTGATTGGGGTTAACTTCACGGGACACAAGAGATTGCAGGGATGTAATCAGACCGGCAGCTGCAACAATGGCGTCTTTGCACTCCTGCGGCCGTGCTGCATGGCCACTGCTTCCGGTTATTTTAATTCCAAAGGGATCGGCAAAGGCACAAATTATACCTTCATCAACCGTGATAATTCCTGTTTCATAGTGAGTATCAATATGACCTCCAAAAATTGCCGCCAAGCCATCGAGAGCGCCACCTTTAATCATACTCACAGCGCCATTGCCCTTCTCCTCGGCCGGCTGAAAGAGGAGGCGAACCTTTCCAAGGAGCTCTTTTTTTTGCAGCAGGGACGCAGCACCAAGTAGCATTGCAATGTGGCCGTCGTGGCCACAGGCATGCATAATACCTCTATGTTTTGAAGCAAAGGATAATCCGGTTTTTTCTCTGACAGGAAGGGCATCCATATCAGCTCGGAGTCCGACAACGGATGAAGCGTCAGGATTACCGATTTCTGCAACGACTCCAGTTTCTGATACTTTCCACGGGGAAGAAACCCCAATTTCAGCTAACTTTAACCGAACATAGGCGGCGGTATCATACTCATCAAATGAGAGCTCTGGATTGTGATGTATTGTTTGTCTGATTTCACACATCCAGGACAAAAGTTCCGGTGAAACAGAGAGATATTGTTTCATTTGCTTTGACATAAAAACGCTAACTCAATAACAAGAAAATTCTCCTTACAATATCCGGATTGAACCAACGTCAACATCAACCCTGTTGTCACTTTCCACCTGCTGATCCTTTTCAATGGATACCTCTGGGGATGATGAGACAGGTGTCATTTCTACTTCCTGTTGCGGTGGGCTTTCTGCAGCCTGAACAAAAACTGGCTCTTCTGCTATTGGAGAAAGATCTTGAGCAAATGGCTGTTTAAATATTGCAATAAGACCATCATTTACTTCCTGACAGGAGACCAATTCCCAGCCCAAACGTCCATATTCATTCAGAGAGATCTCCACCTCATTTTCGTCTAAAAAAGCACTGCCTAGCAAGCCTTCCTTCTTGAGACTGAAATGTACTGTTTTATAGCTCCATTGCATACCACACTCCTTCAACCGAGCACATCAGAGACGTAAATACTGATCGTCTTTAAACTGACCCTCATATACTTTCCCCTTACTCGTGGTCAGTTTTCCAAAACCGTTCCTGCGACCCATCGTGAATTCTCCCTTATACGTGCTTCCGTCACTTGAAACCAGAGTTGCTTTTCCATGGGGCATGTCGTCACGAAAGTTACCAGTAATCACGCTTCCATCACTATATGTAAGTTTCCCATCTCCATGAAAACGGCCCATTTTAAATTCGCCTTCATAATGGCTGGAGTCACTGAAATAATAACTTCCCTTTCCGGAGAAATGATCTTCCCTAAACTCGCCGGCATAACGTGAACCATCGGGATATACGAAGACCCCATTCCCCTCTTTTATTCCCTGAACAAAGGTGCCCTCATAGCGCCTGCCGTTGCTGTATCTGTACTCACCACTGTCATGGAGTTTTCCCTTTCTAATATTTCCTTCATAAACATCACCATTAGCATATTCTATTACACCGGTACCATCCATGAACCCTTTTTGCATCTCCCCACGATACAACATCCCATCACTAAAAAGGTATTCGACTGTTCCGGTTACGGGAGTTCTGTCTTCGAGATAACAGACCCGGCCATTATAATAAATATAACTCGAATGGTTTGTAGTTGAAGCAAGAACAGGTGCTTCTGGTTCCCGAGGTTTTGGGGCAGGAGCAATCTTTTCCTGTTTTGCGAGTTTTTTCTTTTTAACAGGTACTATCACTTTTTCCACAGGTGGAACTTCTACAACAGGCTGTATTATTTCCACGGGGCGTCCATCAACAAACTGTCCGGTATAGACACTACGATCCTTTAAGGTCAATGTTCCATGCCCATCAGGTTTGCCATCGCGAAAGTCCCCCTCATACCAAGAACCGTCGGCGTAAAAATGTTTTCCAGTCCCGGAACGTTTTCCGCCCTTGAACTCGCCTTCATAACGGCTGGAATCAGGATAGTAAAGAATCCCCTTCCCTTGTTTTTTACCATGATCAAATTGTCCGACATATCTGGTTTTATCGGTGTAAAGCAACTCACCTTCACCGTGTCGGTAATTGTCAGAGAACTGACCACTGTATTTTCTGCCATCAGCATATGACAACACGCCATATCCATTATAACTGTCTCTTGCAAAATCGCCTTCGTAACGATTTTTATCTGGACCTTCCCATATCCCATGTCCTCGACGTTCACTGCCGTAGAAATCACCGCTATATTTACTGCCATCGACGTATGTTTTTATCCCTTTTCCGGCAGCTTGGCCATTGTGGAATTCGCCATCAAGAAAAGTCCCATTGGGATAGGTCAGCTTACCCTTTCCCTCAAGTAAGCCATTTCTGAATTCCCCTTGGTAATTTCGTCCATCGGGAAAAGTGAGAGAGCCTGTCCCATGATATTTTCCAAGGAGAAATTCACCGTTATAGTGAGTACCATCTTTATAGGATAAGACGCCTTGGCCGTTGATGACGTTTGAACGAAACTCACCCTCGTACTTTCGACCATCTGAACTTGTCAGAACGCCTTTTCCATGGAATCGACCCTCTTGAAACTCTCCCCGGTACACTCGGCCATCGGGAAATTTCAGTACACCCTTTCCATGAATTGCTCCATGCTCAAATTCTCCACTGTAACGTCTGCCATCCTGGTGAACAAGAACCCCTTCGCCATTTTTGCAGTCGCCCTGTAAACACTCTCCGTGAACATTTGTGCCACAAAGAAAAATGGCGCTGCAAACCAAACCCAATACTTTTGTTTTTACCCTGTAATGCACTCGTCTCTTTTCCATCAGGAATACGCCTTCTTTACTTCTTCTGCGATGATTTTAATCCCTCTAGCAACCTGCTCTTCATCCTGAGAATAGGTCACTCTGATACACTCATTCTGATGTTGCCATGTCTCTTCCATGCCCGGAAAAAAGAAATGCCCG
The DNA here is from genome assembly GCA_964538055.1 of uncultured Desulfocapsa sp. Lineage (GTDB taxonomy): Bacteria > Desulfobacterota > Desulfobulbia > Desulfobulbales > Desulfocapsaceae > Desulfocapsa. Next base: position 14,250 of record CAZIDU010000009.1, read on the forward strand.
GAAACCACCAGTACATTTCTGGCTTTTAAACGCTGATACAACTCATGGCTGGAAATAGGGAGGTTTTCAAACCATAACCAGAGAAACATGGCCCCTTCCGGTTTATGGAGTTTATAAGGGGTACCTCGCAGTGCTGCGTGAAAATTCTCCACTGCTTTTTCCATTTTCTGCTGGTAAAATGGTCGTATTACATTCCGGCTCAAGTTGAGTACTTCACCACTTGCCACCATCTCATGGGCCAGCATGGCTCCAAAACTCCCGGTGGCAAGATTCATGATGGCGTTCATACCGGAAACCGCCCTTATCACTTCTTTACGGGCAATGATCATCCCTGTTCTTGCTGCCGGGAGTCCGAGTTTTGAGAGCGACAGGCAGACAATGATATTTTCATTCCATATGGGTTTTGCCTCGGTAAATATGATACCTGGAAAAGGCACTCCATAGGCGTTATCAAGAATAAGGGGAATATCATGTTCTCGTGCCAGAATATCGAGTTTTGCAATCTCCTCATCGGTAAGGACATTTCCCGTGGGATTGGTCGGTCGTGACACACAGAGGGCCCCGGTTTCTGGACCTATGACCATATGATCGAAATCCACGTGATATTTAAAAAGATTATTTTCGAGCAATTCAATACGTGGTCGGGTGGAAACAAAAAACTCATTCTTAGTACCGAGATCGGCGTATCCTATATATTCCGGGGCCAATGGCAGACGGATTTTTTTTGAACTTCCGTCGGAATAGTGCCCGGCAAACATATTAAAAAGAAGAAAGAATCCTGCCTGACTCCCGTTTGTAAGACAGACATTTTCAGGCCCGACATCCCAGTCGTACTCACGCCTGAGCAAGCCAGCAAGAACATCGACAAAGTCCTTTTCTCCCTGTGGGGGATCATAGACGCCAATAAGTTTTTGCAAAGATGGGGTGTCCTGCGCCAGAAACAGTAACCGCTTTTGGATAACCGCCTGAAATTCTGGTATATGACCGGGATTTCCACCACCCATCATAATCATATCATCTCCACCGGTGGCAAGGGCATTTCCTAAATCTTCCATGAGACTGAGAATTCCGGCACCACTGGTGAACTGTTCACCAAATCCTGATAATTTCATATGTTCCACTCCTCCAGTCAGGCGACCAAATCGCCTCTGGAACCACCCGAGCCAGATCTGTTCTGTTTAGATGGAAATTTACTCTTAAATAGTTGACATTCAATCCCCGAGGAAGAAAAGACCAAAGCCGCAGGATTCTGTGCCGATTTAAAACCCATGGCCCTGCATCCGTATGGCTTGACAGGATCATGAGTTACGAAATAATGAATACATTTTATACAACTTGGGCGCCCAGCCATTCTCTTCCCGAACGTTATTGAGAAACCATCTCTTTCATACAGTTGACTCTTGCTAGAATAGCATTTTTCTTTCAATGCTCAAAGCAACAAATAGGGAAATTGCGCCTCCAGTTGCCATTAAACTGCCTACAATCATGAATCCACTGCTGATAGAATAAAAATCTCCGATAAAACCAATAAATGTAGGCATCAACCCTCCACCAATAAGAAAAGCCAGTGGCAGGCACAGGGACACGGAGAGATTACCATACCGTGCTGCACCTAGCTTTGAAAGAACGGCAAATCCCGCCGGAAAAAAACAAACTGCAAAAATCGGCTGGGCCACCACAAGCACAATTAACCAGACCCCATCACCCACCATGGCCATTAAAATTGTAAGCACTCCTGTTGTCAACAGCACCAGTGCCATCACCAGCTGTTTTCCAAACCTATCCCCAAGCCAGCCACCAGCAAGAGGCATGAAAATGGAGGCAATCCTGGAAAAGGCGAGGAGACTATTGGCACGCCCCGGATCCATACCATGATCATTCACCAGAAAAAGAGGTGCCATCGCATAGATACCAAGTGTTGAACAGATGGCAAGTGAGAACAGAGCAACCATGGCCCAGAAGGCAGGCATTTTAAAAAACTCAAATGCAGCTGATAGATCAGGGGCAGTTCCCTTTTCCCTGCAGCCATGTCCACTTAAACCATATAATAGTCCTGTACCTATTATAAGTAATCCAAGAAGAGCCAGGCCATAACGCCATGGAATATACTCCAGAAATACATCACAGAGAAGAGGTGCAGCTACAAAACCTAAATTGGGTGCAAGCTCATGGATTGACATTCCTCTTGAGAGATATGCAGAGGGAACCAGATACACAATAGTCGCAAGTCCCGATGGAAAATAGAGACCAGCTCCAAGTCCTAAAACAAACAGACCGGCTTGAAGAGTCAGTAATGTTGAACAGCCCCCAAGGAGAAAAAGTGCAACCCCCAGAGTAAAACTTGAAAGGACTATTGTTTGCTTATGATTAATCCTAGCCGAGACAAATCCGGATGAGAGAATGGAAAGAAAATAACCGGCAGAGATAAACAAAAAGAATGATCCCGATTGAGCATGATCGAGCCCCATTTCCTGTTCAATAAGAGGAAGTAGAGGTGAAAAGATAACTCTGGAAGTAAAATTCAGGAAAAACAGCCCGGCAAGAAAGACAAGCCCGCCCATGGCATGTGAAAGAGAAGGGGATTTCATGGAGGGCTACGAAAATAAATCAGTCATGAACTCTTCGTTTCCAGATCTCCATCCATAGACGATTATATGCCATGGCAGCAGGTGATCCGGGTCTTGAGAGTGCCACAGGTGCACGGGTAACTCCCATCTTTTCCACATCGGCCAGATAGGGAACCAGTGTCTTTAAGAAAACTTTTTTCTTTCTATAGCTTCTGACCGTATCAACATGCATATTTTTCCGGCGTTCAACCATGGAAAAGAAAGCTCGAAGTTTATTGCGTTCGGCACCTATCTTATCAAAAAACTTCATCAGTTGCGCAAGTGCTCGGATAGAGAGCGTGGTGGGAATAACGGGCATCACGACCTGATCTGCAGCAGTGATCAGGTTTTCAGACAACAGAGTCATATTTGGTGGACAGTCAAAGATAAGAACATCATATTCAGCTGTAAGTGTGGTGAAAATATTTTTCAACTGACTCTGGCCGTCAATATCTAGTGCTAGATCAAAATTTCTAAAGGAAAAGTGGGCAGGCAAAAGATCCAAATCAGGATACTCCGTTTCACAGATAAACTTTCTCAGGTTTCCTTTTAAAAATTGTTTCTTATTAAATTTACCATTAATGGGAATACGATAATAAAAACTTGCAGCACCCTGCGGATCCATATCGCAGAGGAGTGTTTTTTTGCCTCTAAGGGAAGACGCGTAAGAGAGATTTACGGCAGCAGCAGTTTTCCCCACTCCGCCTTTACTTGAATACAATGCAATACTATTCATAGTTTTGACCTAATACCTAAAGCACTAACCGTACTCAGCCTCAAGACCTATAATCAGCATTGATTTTCACATAATCCAATGAAAAGTCACAGGTGTAGATTTCCTCGCAGCCAATACCATCTTTCAAATCTATACACACGGCAATATTTTTTTCCTTTAAGAGCTTAGTGGCAGCCTTTTCAGCAGCAGGTCCAACGGCAAGTCCGTTACGAACAATAACCACGTCACCAAAGGCGATATCCACTCGATTGGGATCGAAACGGACCCCCGATCGTCCCATGGCGGCAAAAATACGCCCCCAATTGGCATCTTCTCCAAAAAATGCCGTCTTCACCAGAGGAGAATTAGCCACAGTCCTAGCTATCTGCTCAGCCTCACGTTCTCCTCTTGCCCCACAGACTCTGATCGTTATGCATTTACTTGCACCTTCTCCATCATTTACTATCTTGAGCGCAAGTTCTTTTAACACTTCTTCAAGCGTATCCTGGAAAAGTTGTTTATCAATGGGATTGTCTTCGTCGATCCAGGCGTTCGCTGCTGTTCCATTTGCCATAACCAGCACCATATCATTGGTACTGGTATCACCATCAATAGTGATACGATTAAAAGTTTTATCAGCTGCCTGCTTTAAAGAGTCCTGTAATTCAGGAAAACTAATCTGGGCATCAGTGATAACAAAGGAAAGCATGGTGGCCATATTCGGCATGATCATTCCAGCACCCTTAGCCATCCCCATAAACTTCACTGCATTTCCACCAATTGTTACAGTCCGGCTGACAACTTTGGGGACAGTATCAGTGGTCATAATGGCCCTGGCAACATCATCAAAATTATCTTCACCCAAGCCCTGAACAAGCTTGTCCATTGCCGAACGAAATGCCCCTACATTTAATTGTTCACCAATTACCCCTGTGGAAGAGAGGAGGACCATTTTGTCATCAATTTTTAAACACGTTGAGAGAAGTGCGCTGGTAAGGAGAGCATTTGTCATCCCCTTTTCACCAGTGCAGGCATTAGCGCTTCCGCTGTTTACAAGAATTGCCTGGGCACGCCCCTGCTTCAAACGATCCTGATCAATAATAACCGGTGCTGCTTTTACCTGATTGGTGGTAAACACACCAGCGGTGACAGCAGGAACAGTACTATAAATAAGGCCAAGATCCAGCCGATCATTATAACGAATGCCAGCGGCTACAGCAGACGTTGAAAATCCCTTTATTTGCATTGTATAGTTACCTCTAAAATGTATACCAGTTAAGGCCTGTACACTACCACTCACGCTGAAGTTAATGCCAGAGAAAAATTAGCTATTTTACATTTTTACCTTAGCAGGGTAGATTTAAAACACACATATATACAACACACTTTCATAAAACAACCAAAACCAAGATACCTGACAGCATGAATCAAGACGATCTTCACTGGAGTGTTCACATTTTAACCATACTCATTCCAATTGTGGATCTGGTTATTCGCCTCGGCCTCTCTGTCAGGGTGATAATGCGTAAACGTCAGTATGGAGTCACTCTTGCCTGGCTTGTCGTTATTTTACTCCTGCCATTTTTAGGGACAATCACCTATCTCTTATTTGGAGAAAATCGAATTGGTGAGACCAGAGCTAAACGAGCGCAGGATTCCCTTGATCACTACCGGCGCTGGCTTGAGTCCCTGCCAAAGATAGCACCTGTCAATTGGTCTGAACTTAACCCCGAGTTAAAGCCTATCCATAATCAGGCAGCTAACCTAATTGGCATTCCAGCCATGGATGGCAACCATCTTGAACTGATAGAAGAACCTGAGAAAATCATGCGCGCCATCATCAAAGATATAGATGCCGCTCAATCAACCTGCCATCTGCAATTTTATATATGGTCCGAGGGAGGAACAGCGAATGAAGTTATCGCAGCAGTCATTCGGGCGCAAAAACGCAAGGTTACCTGCCGTATCCTCGTTGACTCCATAGGTTCCAAGGATTTTCTGCAAGGACAGAAGATCAAGACCCTGCTGGCTGCCGGAGTAAAAATTGAGGAAGCACTTCCTGCTGGTTTTATAAAGGCACTTTTTGTACGTGTGGATATCCGCAATCACCGCAAAATCGTAGTTATTGACGGAAAAATTGCCTACACTGGAAGCCAGAATATGGTGGATCCAAATTTTTTCAAACAGAATTCAGGAGTAGGCCATTGGGTGGATATAATGGTCCGTATTCAGGGCCCTGTAGTTGAACCCCTTGCCGGGACCTTTATCAGTGACTGGTTTCTTGAAACCGACAACGAAAAGGTCCGTTCACGATCACTTGATCAGGATATTAAACATATCCGGGAAATTGCAGACATTATTCATCAACCCATCACGGGTGACGTACCTGTACAGCTTGTACCATCGGGACCCGGATTTTCACCGGACGCCATACACAACCTGCTTCTCACCACCATCTATGCTTCGCGAAAAAATATTACCCTCACCACTCCCTATTTTGTACCCGATGAATCCATCCTGACCGCCCTCCAATCTGCTGCTCAGCGTGGTGTTGATGTTCGCATCATTGTTCCTGAAAAAAACGATTCCAAGCTTGTACATTACGCAAGCTGGGCACGCTATGAAAATATGGTTAAAAATGGCGTTTCCGTTCTGCTTTTTCGGGGCGGACTCCTCCATTCGAAAACAATAACTGTTGACGATGAATTTGCATTATTCGGATCGGTAAACCTTGATATGCGAAGCTTCTGGTTAAATTTTGAGGCAACCCTTTTTATTTATAATCAGAATTTCACCAAAGAACTTCGTAGTGTACAGGCCTGTTATGAAAAGAAATCAGAGGCGCTTACACTTGATGACTTCACAAATCGCTCCATACTGCAGAAATTCTTCGAAAATTCAGCACTTATTATTGGACCACTCTTATAACAATTCAAGTTTCTGAGTTGCTGTAACATACATAAAATGCAATATTTGGATGATCAAGTAAGGTTCATTACAGGCAGTTAGGCAGTTAAGCAGTTAAGCTAAAGGCTAAAAGCTAAAGGACTGATAATACATTTTCTTTCTTTACCTTCAGTCTTAACGGCTTCAGCCTGATATGTTTGATGAAACATCTATATTCCTCAACATTTCTGACACCTAAACAACAACCAATAGAACGATAAAATTTTCAATATGACAAAACTTCTTCTTCTCTCTGATATTCACGCTAACTTCCCGGCCCTTGAAGCTGTTGTCCAATTTTTTTCAGATGTGAACTTTGATGCAATCTGTAACTGTGGAGATTCTCTCGTCTATGCACCATTCCCAAACGAGACGCTTGCGTGGCTGGAAAGAAATAAAGTCCACTCCATCCTTGGCAATACAGACAGGAAAGTCAAAAAACTCCTTAAGGGCAAAACTTTCAAAAAACCGAGGTTGCCTGAAAAGCGAATCATGTACACCTGGACAGCTGAACACCTGACCTCCTCTGCTAAAAGACATATCCTTTCCCTCAAAAAGTCCAAGCAGTTACGTATTAACAAGCATCGTATTTGTCTTTTCCACGGAAGCCCTGCCGATCCGGATGAGTTCCTCTTCCCTGATACTGCCCCTGAACGTTTTTCTGAACTTGCCCAGTCCTGCCCATGCAATATTATTTTCTGTGGCCATTCGCATACCCCTTTCCACAAGCAGTTCAGTAACAGTCATTTTATAAACCCGGGAAGCGTGGGACGAATGTTCGATTCAAACCCTGCAGCCTCCTGTGCAGTTGTCACAATAAAAGGCGAATCAGTAACAACAGAGTTCTTCAGAATTCCATGGTCAATAGAGAAAATGTTCCTGGCTCTCAAAAGAAACAGGTTACCTGATGTCTATCAACGCATGTACACTTTGGGAAAAAAACTCAATTAATAGTTGCTGTTAAAAAGGGTTACTGATACCATCTTATTTAACAATAACTTTTTCACAGGTAACAAACACAATGACGCCACCAAAAAAAAAGAAAATCCTAGATTATGAACCCCAAGGCAGCACCGCAACTATCCGCAAACTTGTCCACAAGCTTGATAAGGATTTCAAATCTAAGGCACCCACCGAAAAAAGCCATAAAATCCTTTCGGTATTGAAAGACAAGCACAAAGAGGAAATCGTTGAAGCAGCACTCCTTAAATATTACAACTCAGAAGAGCTTAAACCATACCAGGCAGAACTCATCAAGATACAGAATCATCTTGAGCGAACCGGAAAAAAGATGATAATTCTTTTTGATGGTCGTGATGCCTCCGGAAAAGGGGGAACCATCCGTAGGGTTGCACGGTATATGAATGAAAAACGCTATCGGGTTGAGGCTCTCGGCAAGCCAACTGATACGCAAAAGAGCGAACTCCATATGAAACGCTACATTGAACGATTTCCCCATGCCGGAGAAATCGTCATGTTTGACAGAAGCTGGTATAATCGTGCCATGGTTGAGCCGGTCATGGGATTCTGTACCACTGAACAGTATCGGCGCTTTCTCAAAAAGGTCACATCCTACGAACAGAATTTCATCCTCGATGCAGGAAAAACCATCCTTCTCAAACTCTATTTCTCAGTGAGTAAAGAGGAGCAGGCGAGGCGTTTTGAAAGAAGAAAAAATGATCCTTTACGTCAATGGAAGCTGAGTGAAGTTGATCTTCAGGCCCAGGATCTCTGGGATGAGTTTACCGAAAAGAAAAATATACTTCTCCAGAAGACCCATACAAAACAATCAAAATGGTGGATTATTCGTTCAGATGATAAACACCTCGCACGGCGTGAGACCATGAAGTTAATCCTCAGTTCAGTAAAGTACCGGGGACGGAGTCGCAGTCTTAATTTCGACATTGATCCTGATACTGTTATTTCAGGCAGCCGTGAATTAGGAATCATGAAAAAACAGAAAAAACAATTTGGAACCCCATTAAGTTAAGGAGCAACGGATGGTAGAGAAAAAAAGTAAAAAGAAAAAGGATGATCCAAAACAGATCCCTTGTAAAGAATTAAAATTACTCGAAGGAACTGCTTTAAAAAATAAAGACAAAAAAAACGGCAAAGGAAAAACAAACATTTACGTAAAAAACTGGCACCTTGAGTATGAAGCTGAACTGAAAATGCTCCAGATTGAACTAATGAAGCTCCAGAAGCACATGAAGGCCAGTGGTGATCGTATCCTTGCCATCTTTGAAGGTAGGGATGCTGCAGGAAAAGGTGGAACCATCAAGCGAATCACCGCCAATCTCAACCCAAGAAATACCAGGGTAACCGCACTTACCCAACCCAATGAAACGGAAACCACCCAGTGGTATTTTCAACGCTACACACCACATCTTCCAGCGGCTGGAGAAATTGTTCTTTTTGATCGAAGCTGGTATAACCGTGCCATGGTTGAGCCGGTTATGAAGTTCTGTACCGATGAACAAAACAAGCGATTTCTGAAAGATGTTCCCATGGTTGAAGAGCTGCTTGTTAAAGACGGAATCAAACTCTTTAAATTCTATTTTTCAGTTTCCAAGAATATCCAGAAGGAACGTTTCGATTCGAGGAAAACTGATCCTTTGAAACAATACAAGCTTTCACCCGTTGATAATCTGGCTCAGGAATATTGGGATCAGTACTCAGTGCGTAAATTTCAGATGCTCTCAGAAACCAATCGTACCTTGTCTCCATGGACTATTATTCGTTCCGATATAAAGAAGAAAGCCAGAATTAACTGTATCAAATATCTTCTTTCCAATATGGAATATGAAGGAAAACTCTCAGCAAAGCACCTAGACTATGATCCTGATATTATTGTCTCCGGGATTGATGAACTGCAGCATATGCAACAAAATATTATGAATCCCGATAAGCTCCACGGGTAGGAAGTATTTTTTATTCACATGAACAAAAAGTGACTACCTTCTATGAAAACAAGAGCAAACGGGTATACAACGAATGAATTGACTCAAACTCCTGAATTCCCGTAAACACTAAAAATTTGACTTTTTTACGACAAAGTACATTTCATTACAAATAATTAGGGTGATGGTTAAAGGATTGATAATATTTTTTATTTATCTCCAGCTGTCACCCTAACAATGCGACACCCATAATTATTTGTTTTTACAGTTATTTTTCTATTTCCCTAGCTTTTAAGGCCTCCCGCAGCTCCTCAATCTCAATCTTCAGGATATCAACTTCACTTTTTTTGGCAAGATCCATTTTTTCCAAAATTGACTCAACCTTTTCACCTATCACTTTTTGGAGTTCTGCACGTGACTCTTCTGAACGGGTGACCAGGTCATTGACCAGATCCCTGCCCTCCTGTTCCGTCATTTTTCCTTTTTCAACAAAATCCCTGGCGACTTCTTCAATTTTTTCTTTCGTTAAAGCTGCCACCCCAACTCCGGTTAACAATGTCTTTTTGACTAATTCAATCATTTTTTCACTCTCCTTTAACGGTTTCAAAAAATTTTAGCGCAGTTTCGGATGCCTCAGCCATAGTTTTGCTGTTTTGTACCCCTATGGCAAAATGATGTCCGAAGGAAAAATTTGAACTATAGTAATGAGTAAACTGCTTTAAACGTCCTAAGCGTCGCTCTGGTAGAAAACGTTCTTCCAATAGCTCTATAAAACGGAAGTAAATATCTCTTACATCATAATCAGTTGAGATATTAAAATTGTATACCTCTTTTGCTATATTTGCAAACAGCCAGGGTTTGCACACCGCTCCCCTTCCAATCATCAGTCCATCAGCGCCTGACTGTTCCAGACACTCTCTTGCGTCACTAACTGTAAATATACCACCATTTGCAATCACGGGTATGTTAACAAACTTCTTAACCTTTCCTATCCAATCCCAGCGTGGTCGTCTGCAAAATTTTTCTCCCTGCAAGCGACCATGAACCGTTAAAAGATCCACACCTTCCTGTTCAAGCATTTTACAGAAATTCAATAATCCCTGTTCATCGAGTTGGGTCCCAAGTCGAATTTTAGCACTTATGGGGAGATGGGTAGCAGCCCTTAGAGAACGTATTGTCTTTTGGACAACATCGGGTGGCATGAAAGAACCGGCTCCTAGCCTACGCAAAGCGGGAGCTGGACAGCCAAGATTCAGATCAATCCCCTGGGCATTCAGCAAATGAAGCCTTTCAACAGCAGGTACAATATTCTGCTCTGGTCCGGCAAATATCTGATAAAAAAATGGTGCCTCTGCGGGAGTACGACAAAGAAAGGGTGAAACTATTTCATTTTCAAAGGGAAGTCTCTTGACCGAGAGCATTTCACTGAAGAACAGACCTATTCCACCCAATTCAAGAATAAGAATACGAAGGGCAGAATGCGATAAACCAACCATGGGAGCAAGAGCCAAAGGTGGTTTACACTGCAAACAGGGTAAAACCTGATTTGTTTTATCCGATGATGAGCTGATACAGAGCAAATCCATGTGGCATCTATCAACTGGCGAATGTTTTACTTTGCAGTCCATCATTTTTCTATGCCATCGCTTACTTCCTGCCGACAATACGCCTTACAACATCCTCGCTAATAATATTATCTAACTGCACGTGAACGGAGTATTCACCTTCATCCATCCCTTGAAAACGAACAGCAACTATTACACCTTTTCCGTCAACTGTTTCATCTTTTTGAATTACCATTGTGGTCCTTATACCTCTACCGAGTAGAAGTCTTGCATTCTCCTTTCGAGAAATTCTGATAAAAAAAGAAAATCCTCCACATGAGATATCGATAATTTCTCCTTTAAAACTTCTCATACTCGGATTACCAAATGCATCAAGCAGGGTATGCTTAACAAGGAGCGACACAGGATAACGAGGATGTTGGCGGCGATCCTCCCCTGACATCTTAAGAAGTTTTGGAACAGTCTCAGCCTTCGAACAAAAATTAATAAGACAAGGCTCTATTGCTGGATATTGTTCAAGTAAATCGAGGAATATATCTCTTCCAAGGATGTGTATTTTGGTATTACCGACAGCTGTTAGCGCCACTGTCCAATTTGACACATCAAAAAATGGCCCTGTTCCAACAATCTCTCCAGGACCAATCTTTTTCAGAAAGACCTCCTCCTGGCCTCTCCAGCAGGATAATCGAACATGGCCGGAATTAATGAAATATAGCAGGGGACTGTTTTCCCCCTGTTCAACAATAACTGAACTGGAATCATATTCTCTTGGCTTCAATGCTTCATAGAGTGCATTAAATTCATCAGTTGTCAGTGAATCATATAAATCCTGCCAGATACTTATATGATTGGAAGTAATAGACGAGGATCGCTCCTCTTCTATTCGTTCCCCTGCCTTAATGACCTCCGCAAGTGCATTTGGATCTACTTCAAGAATTCGATCCCTCAGCATTTCCGCTGCATCAAATCTTTTCTCCTCCGCAGCTTCTATACATTTTTCATATAGAAATTGACTGGCCTCGGCAACCTGCCCTTTCCCAAGTAAAACGGTTACTTTATTGTTTACAATTTGCACATCACGGAAGGCATGATTTTTAGATGCCGGATCATTTGCAAAAGAAACAGTTTCATCAGTAATTTCGGAAGATTCACTCTCGGATTGTTCCGGGAGTTCATCTTTTGTAAAGCGAGGTGTAAGTATATGAAGCGTATTCCAGGCAGCACGAGACACCGGATCGACCTTTGGGTCATCATATTGAGCACGTCGTTCCTCAACAACCATGGTGAGCAGATTGACTGCCCTAATGGAATTACTAAGCCGAACATGTATTGCAAGACTTTTGAGTAACTCGTCCCTCACATTGACAGAAAAAGAATCACGCTGAGCAAGCAGGTCAAGGAAGGCATCAACGACACCCAAGCCACCAAGCTGCCCAAGGTAACCGACAAGACCGACTTTCAGACTGTCGTCTACCACTGGTAATGCGGCAAGCAGATAGCCACCTGGATTAACAACGGCAACTTCATTAATACAGTCAACAACCTGTTGCTGTATTCGTAGATCTTCATGGGAGAGACATGGCATGATAAGCGGAATCAGATCTTCATCATCCATTGCAGTTATCATCAATATGATATTACGAATACCGTACCAGGGAAGTTCTTTCTGTAAATATTCTTTTAATACAGAGATTGCTGCGTAACCCGTTGCTGGAATGAGACCAATTAAACGAAGCCTGCCTTCTTTTTCCTGACAGGTAAGCAGGCTATCAAGGAGATGAATGGCAGCCTTACGCCCGAGATGCATAAGGATTTGTTCTGCACGTTGCCTCCTCTCACCGCGTCCTCTCAAGCACACTATGGTTAATTCTTCAAGTATATAGTCTGTGGCCATCGCCTCTTGAGACCTGCCGACAATACTTCTGATTGCATTACTTTTTTCATTAATTCCGGATTGGATCTGGTTAAATATTTCAAGAAGAATGCCACATTCTTTCCATGAGCCTTCTTCAAACATCAGTACCCAATTTTCCTGTAATTGCTTACAGACGGTACTGCAGACAGAGAGGAAAAGTGTCTCGGCACGAAGCCAACGCAGAAGAATCCCAGTGATCACTTCGATAAGATCACTATGCTCCTCCCGATTAAGTCCTTCCATACATAAACTGAGTGCCATCACAGAACGTTCGCGCAACTTGGAGTTTTCACTGCAGGCACACTCACCGAGTTGTTTAAACAATACTTTTGAACGATCTCGGTTACCGGTTCCGCTAAAGACAGAAATAAGTTCGGGAAGGTTTTCCATGAGTTCATCATTGAGAAGAACTTCATTTTTACCATTTTCCAAATCGAGTACAAGCTTCAACACACGTCGTTCTGCACGCTGTTGTTCCTCTTGAACAAGAAGCTTGCTTGCATTTTCTTGAGCTTCTTTCTGTTTTTCTTTATCTATTTCCATTAATCCCAAAAAAATAGTTGCTGAATAAGCAGACTTAACAAATAACACTTGTTTATCGGATAGTTATAACATCCAATACAATATCTAGAAAAATCTAACATACCAGAAGTCCATTGAAAACAATAATTAATCGCATGGCGGTCCATCATTGAGTAAAAGATTCTCCTGAATTCTCCTCAACTCTTTCATATCCTTGTCACCTGACAGAGACAGGAGCCTGGAAAATTTGATCTCTGCTCCAGGGTAGCCATAGTCTGCAGCCAGTCCAAACCAAGCCAGTGCATTCAGTGATGATTGTGGAACACCTTTTCCCTTTTCATATAGAATGGCCAGGAAAAATTGTGCGGCGGGCCAATCTTTATGCGCAGCACATGCATAACAACGGGCGGCCTTACTTAAATCTTTCTTTACTCTATTGCCATATTCATACTTTAGACCAAGATATAAACAGGCACCGGCAATTCCATCCTTCGCGGATTTCTCGAGCCAGAATATGGACTGTTCAGGGTCACGAGCTATTGTATCAGTTCCATATTCATAGAGCAACGCCAGAGCGTATTGAGCTTGAGAATCTCCAGACTTTGCAGCGAGAATCACAGCAGACTCATAACTTTCCTCGAAGGCGAGGAGGTTATAGGGAAAAAAGAGAACAATCACAAAACAAAAACAGCCGCTAACCCAGAAAAACTTAGGGATAACGGCTGATATATTTAATATTATTTTTGGCAAACTATTCGATTGGCTCTCCAAAAGCATTTAAAGCCCTGGCTGCTGTTACATCAACTGTCACATACATCGTTAGCGTTGTATCGGACATTGCTCCGTTAGCTTCAATATTCATCATACAGGTTTTACTGGGTTTGGTGAAAGCAAGAATCACATCCTGACTGGATACTTCACCTGCCAGTTTCCACTTATGTTTCTTCATGGAAGCTATAATAAACTCTTTCAAAGAGTATATTTCCACAGGTCCAGTATAATGAATAATCCCACCGCGAAAAGAGTTGGTCTTGATGGACATACTATTTTTAGGGTTATATTTCATTTCAGCAGGAAGCTCAATATCCTCGTAGTTCCCAACGGTACTGGTCATGGAAAGACTACTGCTATCTGCAGCCAGAGAAGTATCTGTTTGCGTCGTTCCGGGCATACTACACCCGGTGAGAGCGAGAAGCATTAGAGTAACTAAACCAAAAACAATCCTTTGATGCTGATGTTTCCCATACTTCATAATTATTTCTCCATTCCTTCAGATTTATAGCATTTAGCTGTATACAATATTAAACTAAGAACTCTTCTTTTTCTAGTGCAACAAATAGATAATTCAGAGAGTCACTTTTGTCGAGTATTTTTCCTTATATTGATATGTATAACTCAGGGTCTATTCCAAGCCTCCCAGACACATATATTTAATTTCAAGATATTCTTCAATCCCATATTTTGAGCCTTCCCTTCCGATCCCTGATTCCTTCATTCCACCAAACGGAGCAGCCTCGGAAGAAAGTATCCCGGTGTTCACACCCACCATTCCATATTCAAGTGCTTCCGTAACCCTCCAGCACCTGGACATATCCCGACTAAAAAAATAGGAGGCAAGCCCATATTCGGAATCATTAGCCATGGCTATACCTTCAGCCTCTTCCTTAAAAACAAAGATTGGAGCCACGGGTCCAAAGGTTTCTTCCCGTGCAATTTTCATATCCGGGGTCACATCCATAAGTACAGTAGGTTCAAAAAAATAGCCACTCTGACCTGAACGCTTTCCGCCAGCCAATAAGGTAGCTCCTTTATCACAGGCGTCCTTAATTTGATCTTCAACTTTAAGAACGGCGTTTAAATCAATGAGTGGCCCCTGGTTAACATTTTCATCAAATCCAGAGCCCATATGTAACTGTTCTTTTACTGCAGCTGCAAACTTTTCAGCAAAACGTTTATACACTCCTTCTTGAATAATAAAACGATTGGTACAGACACAGGTCTGTCCGGAATTTCGGTATTTAGATGCAACGGCATCGACGACAGCCGCATCGATATCAGCATCATCAAAGACAATAAAGGGGGCATGCCCGCCAAGCTCCAATGAGACTTTTTTCACCGTCTCGCTACAGGCAGCCATAAGTTGTTTTCCAACCGGGGTTGATCCGGTAAAACTTAGCTTTCTAACGATGGTACTTGCGGTGAATTCACCACCAATGGTGCGGGCCGGACCAGTAATCACATTAAAAACACCCTTTGGAATTCCGGCTCGATCCGCAAGTTCTGCCAGGGCAAGAGCTGAAAATGGAGTTTGGGCCGCAGGTTTTACAACGATACTACAACCGGCAGCAAGTGCAGGAGCAGCTTTTCTTGTAATCATGGCCGAAGGGAAATTCCAGGGGGTAATGGCCGCACAAACTCCAACAGGTTCCTTGAGCACAATAATTCTTTTTCCTTTATGTGACATTGGAATTGTATCACCATATACCCGCTTAGCCTCTTCAGCAAACCACTCAACATAGGAAGCCCCATAGAGAACCTCACCCTGAGCCTCAGTCAGCGGTTTCCCCTGTTCACTGGTCATAATATAGGCAAGATCGTCCTTATGAGCGATAATAAGGTCAAACCACCTTCTGAGGTAATCGGATCGCTCCTTAGCCGTTAATTTTTTCCAGAGCTTGTACGCTTCTTCAGCAGCCTCAATAACATCCTTGGTCTCCTGTGCTCCAAGTGAAGGAACCGATCCAAGAAGACTGTTGTCGGCAGGATTGAGTACTTCAATGGTTTTCTCCGCCGTAACCCATTCCCCATTTAAATAGCATTGCTGCCTGAACAAATCCATATCGTGTAACTTCATAGCATACCTCATTAAATACTTATAAAATAACGGAACAACAAATTGTTTTCATCTTAAATCTCTTATCAAAATCCTCACCAATCGAATACCTGTTTTGCCATAAAAACAGTTGTGACTCGACAATAATGTGAAGGTCGTATAATCTCTTTTCCATTGTACATCCTTCAGAAACATATCACGAAACTTCAAACAAACGTGCAGACAATGAGTACTCCAACACAGATAGAAATTCGTAAAGAACCAATACGGTTAAGCCAATTCCTTAAACTTGCCAATGTGGTCCAGGATGGAGTTCATGCTAAAATACGAATTGCCGAGGGTGAGGTTACGGTCAATGGAAAACTTGAAACTCGGCGGGGAAGAAAACTGGTTTCAAATGATATCATTCAAATTGATGATATCATCCTTCAAGTTGCAACATCAGATAAATAATGGCAGTATTAAGAAATCCTCTCCAGCGACATCAGGGAAGAGTTACAAGATCTGCCTGAATAGAGTAGATCTCCACTTCTCGCTCAACACCTCTCAATTTTTTTGGCTCTTCTTTTTTTATGGAGAAACTATCCTTCACATCCCTGTAAACAGAATCGGTAATCAGAATTTGACCGGACTCAGTCGAGCCAGCGAGACGTTGTGCAATATTGACATCCGTTCCAATAACAGTGTAATCAAGCCTTCTGGATGACCCCACATTACCATGAAAAAGCTCTCCCCGGCTAATCCCGATACCTAAACCGAGTTGTTCAAAGACTGGTACTTTTTGCAGCCACTTTTGCCGCAACAGTTCAAACCCCTGGGACAACTCAACAGCTGTACAGACAGCTGCATTTGATGGCTTATCGAGTGAGATGGGAGCCCCGAAAGCGACAAGTGCGGCATCCCCCATAAACTTGTCTAGAGTTCCTTTCCAGGAAAAAGCCACTTCGGAAAAAAGATCAAAAAATTCCGTGAGAAAGTGATGGATCTCCTTATGGGAAAGATGCTGAACCGCAACGGTAAAATTTCGGATATCTGCAAACAAAACACTGATTTCCCGGACCCCGCCAATTTCCATGATATTTTCTCCGGAATTCAGCAAAATGTCGGCAACTTCCGGGGCGACATACTGCTCAAACAATGCTTTTGTTCGAACGTTTTGTTCACGCTCTTCCATATGCACTACATTTTCAAGGGCCATAACAGCTTGACCACAGATCACTGACAGCAGTTCTATATCCGACTGACTATACGTAACATCTTTGGCAGTGTGGCTTATATTTAAAACCCCAAGGACGCGATTCTGACCAATCAAAGGATAGGATATAGATGCTGCAATATCTTTTCGTTTTAAATATTTAGCAAGTGGAGATTGTCCCTGGGTCAGCTTGTTGAGAATAACCGGTTCACCATGCTCAAATACCCAGCCAGCAATTTTTTCCCCAGATCTAACTGCTACGGAGGCAACCACATCCTTATCAATACCTTTGGATGCTACGATATAAAGGCAGCTATCTTCCTCAACAAACATCATCAGAGACATTGAAGGGACATTTATTTGTATGCTGATAGCATCAAGAAGCAATTCATATACCTCCTGCAAGGAGGTGGCTGCATTAAACTTTTCGCCAAGTTTATAGAGAGGGACAATTGTTTTCAGGCGGGTATTTTCATCGCGCAAAGCAGCCATGGCTAGCGTTTCCTGGACAGCCTTTACAAGTTCTCTGGCATCCAGTGGTTTCTCGAGCACCCCGCTCAATCCGCTATTCATTGCAGTTACGACCATATCCATATTGGCATGTCCAGATACAAGTATCCCGGTAATTCCAGGATCCGTTTGCCTTATAACATCGAAAGTTTCTATACCATTCATTCCAGTAAGCATAGCATCAACAATAACAAGATCAAATTTATTGATCATCGTCATTTCAATCGCCTGCTCACCACTATACGCACAAAATACTTCGTAGCCCATATCGCCAAGAGCCATGCGGCTCATGTCGGCGATAAAGGCTTCGTCATCTACAACAAGAATCTTCTGAGGGGACATTTATATGTGTACTCGTAGTTCAGATTTTGCATAATTCAGCAATGTAACAAAAGATATCATAATTATTTTTCTTTGTTCATAGTACCATCAGCAATAAGAGCTTTCAAGCAATAGCAAGCTGCATTTTTTATTTATTTTGGACCAGTATCAAGTCACTGAAGGGATACCTTATTTATTTTGATCTCATTTAATTGTTAGCATGCTTGCAATCTGACATCACAATAGAGTATTTATTTCTCTGTACTGCTTTTATCATCTAAAGTGAGCTCTGCCCACAACCCAAGTTATAAGGTTTAAAGAACAGAAAGGCTGAAGGCCGCGTGCAGTGTTGTCTTTCCTTCAGTCTATATACCTTGTCGTAATAACAAAAGAAATTATTGCGTGTTTCGAAGTTTACGTTTATCTCGTGTTTTTTACACCCCTCGAGGGGTACTGAACCGAGTAACAAAAGTTCAGGAATAAGGTCCTACAATCCCATATTTGTACAAATGAAACCAACAAGTCCTCTTGCCGAGCGCATGCGTCCCCAGTCACTTACAGAGATAGTGGGCCAGAAAGACATTCTTGGAAAAGGAAAACTTCTCGAGAGTATGCTGGATTCTGGTACCCTGCCATCCCTGATCCTCTGGGGTCCCCCGGGAACCGGAAAAACAACTCTTGCCAGAATCCTCGCCCGTTCCACCAGTGCTGATTTCGTGTATTTTTCTGCCGTTCTTTCCGGGGTTAAGGAAGTTCGAAAGATTGTTGAACAGGCCGAAAAACTCCGAAAAACTGAACAACGGGGGACCATCTTTTTTATCGACGAAATTCATCGTTTCAATAAGGGACAGCAAGATGCCTTTCTCCCTCATGTGGAAAATGGCCTTTTCACGCTGATTGGTGCCACCACTGAAAACCCTTCTTTTCAAATAATTGCACCACTTTTATCACGTTGCAAAGTATTAGTTCTTGCTCCATTAGGCAAAGAGCACTTAGGTGAAATTTTACAAAGAGCCCTCGACGATAGTCATAAAGGCCTCGGTAAAACGGAACTTTCCTTTGGTCCAAACAGCCTTGAGCTACTAACTGCTCTTGCCGACGGTGATGCCAGAAAGGGTCTGAACACACTTGAGATTGCTGCCACCATTGTGCTACATCGAATAAAAAATGACCCTGCAGCCTCCGGGGTCATTGACAGCAATGAAATTCGTGAGGCAGCACAGCAAAGGTCACTTCGTTACGACAGGGACGGCGACGAACATTACAATCACATCTCAGCCCTGCATAAAAGCCTTCGTGATTCCGATCCTGACGGAAGTCTGTACTGGTTGTATAGAATGCTTGAATCAGGCGAAGATCCACTGTACATCTGCAGACGTCTAATCCGCTTTGCATCTGAGGATATTGGACTATCGGATCCACAGGCCTTAATCCACACACTCTCATGCAGAGATGCCTATCATACCCTAGGGCTCCCCGAAGGAAAGCTGGCTATTGCGCAGGCTGTTACCTATCTGGCTTCCGCCCCAAAGAGTAACAGCATCTATAAAGCTGAGTCCGAAGTTCTCAAATGTATCCGTAAGACTGGTAGCCTGGGCGTGCCACTACACCTTCGCAATGCCCCCACCAAATTGATGAAGGAACTGAACTATGGCAAAGAGTACCAATATGCGCATGATGTCGATGGCGCGCTTGTAGCCCAGGATCATCTACCGCCTGAAATCAAGCAAAACCAATTTTATTTTCCAAGCACCCGTGGCTATGAGGCGCTCATTAAAGAGCGCCTGGAAAAATGGAAAATCATCCTTAAAAAGAGAAAACACAATGCAGAATAATCGCCTTTCTTTATATCATATACTTTTGCTGCCAATCGCTGTCAGTTTTTTCTGTATCATGGCCCTTGTACCACCAGTTGCATGTGCTGACACTGGATCCCCTTTACTACTGTTTTTTTCCGGGAACATTCAGGGAGAAACCGAACCCTGCGGTTGAAAATCCAATCAGTTGGGCGGTCTGTCCAAAAAAGTTTTTCAGATTAATTCTCTCAGCGATGCTGATACCTCAAACAGATTACTCCTTGATTCCGGCAATCTTCTTTTCAAGCGAGCCTCAATCGGTGATGGCCTGGGCCAGAAGAAACTCACAGCCGAAAGTATAATCGAGATATATCAGGAGATTGGATATGACGCCGTTGGAATAGGTCCATTAGACCTTGCCGCAGGTGTGGATTTCATACAGAAGAGCAAGGGCAAGGGATTTCCATGGATTTCCTGCAATATTACAGACACTGCAGGTACCCCTTTATTTAAACCGTGGACCAATAAAAATCTCGGAAACATCAATATTGTCATTACTGCGATTACGGCCGTCCCGCAAAAAAAGTTTGGAGATATTATTATTCAACCATGGCGAAAATCTCTCAGTGATACCATTGGAAAAATTAAAGAAGAAAACGATGATGCATTTATCATTTTACTCTCCTCCCTGAGTAATGACAATAATCAACAAATAACAGAACTTTTTCCAGATATTAACCTGCTTATTGGAGCAGACCCTCGAAAAGGTAACATCTCACCCCACATCTCAGAAAATTGTCTCCTTGTACAAACTGCAAAACAGGGAAAATATCAGGGCTTACTGGAAATTATATTTGGCAAAGAGCGGATATGGGGGCAGGACAACGGTAAACTCCTTGCTGATCTCCAAAACAAGATGGGTTCAATCAACTGGCAGTTACGACGACTTCAGAAAAAAGATGCCGTTGCAGTGAATAAAGACAAATATAAAAACACTATTCTTCGCCTGCAGAAAGAGAAAGATGACCTGAACAGCAAGATAGCAGCTTCAAAAGAGATACTGGCCCAGGAAAAAATAACTGGAGCAATGAATGATCGATACATTTACCGCTTTATTGGTCTAAAAAAGAACATGCCAAACGATCAGCCAACTGCGGAAAAACTCCTCTTACTGAATCATAAAATCAAAGATCTGCATCAGAAAGAAAAACGAAACAAAAAAGTTTCAAAAAACATATCTATGCTTACCGAAAACATGGTTGGCCACGCGGTTTGTGAAACATGCCATGAAACACAGGCCAGTTTTTGGAAAACCACGGGACACGCCTCTGCCTACACCACGCTACTTGAAAAAAACAAAGCACTTGATCTGGACTGTTTACCCTGTCATCTGAGTCTCAACACGTCTAAGCACGATTTTCAGATTCGTTTCGATAAATCCTATCTGGCCTACCCGCCCCTGTTACGTTCGGTGGGGTGTGAATCCTGTCATGGACCGGGTAAAAGCCACAGCATTGCCCCTGAAGATTTCAAAGTGTCCCGACACCCTCAAGAGAGAGTTTGTCTTACCTGCCACACACCTGAGCACGATGACAAGTTTGAATATGCTTCAAAATTAAATCGTATCACCTGCCCATCCGAATAATTAACCGACTGCTTGGTTTCGTTCCTCCCCTCCGCCTCTCAGTTGATAGAAATCTCCTCCTGAAGCAATAGCGTATTTGAACTGTTCACAATAAAAAAAAGGGTGTTTTTGGAAAATATCCAAAAACACCCTTAACAGAAACAGCTTTATAAAAAAGCTATCTATCCGAAACGGTTATTAGCAACCGAATGCTTTCTGCAGATCAGGTACTACCTGTTTTTTACGACTCATCATTCCATCAACCCACATGGAGGTTCCTTCCATTTTTGCACCAAAAGCGCCCTCAATAAGTGCTTCGTCATCGGAAACAACAACCAGCTGAGTGCCCTCTTTTACAACATCGGTGAGCATAAGAAGAACTGAATGGCGTCCGTCAGCCTTTACTTCCTGGGCAGCGGCAAGGAGATCATCACGAATAGCTTCAACTTGATCAAGAGAAGCAAGTTCCAGCTGTCCAACACCAACTTTGTTGCCTTTCATGTCGAAATCTTTGTAATCACGGAAAAGAAGATCCTTTGCAGGAACGCCATCAACTGAAGATTTAGCCTTCAGCATATCCATGAACAGTGCATCGGTATCAGTAACACCAGCTGTAACTTTAAGCTCTGCAACAGCAGCTTTGTCATCATCGGTACAGGTGGGGGATTTGAAGTTTACGGTATCGGAAAGAATAGCAGAAAGCATTCCGCCGGCTACATCTTTAGCGACTGCAACACCAGCATCTTTATACATTTTGTTCAATACGGTTCCGGTACAGCCAACGGGTTCAACACGTACAAGAATAGGCTGGTTGGTAGTTACGTCGCCAACTTTGTGATGATCAACGATGGCTACAACCTCAGCATCGGCGAGTCCTGCAGGACCTTGTCCGATATCACTGAAATCAACAAGAGCAACGGTTTTACCAGCAACATCCATCATTTCTTCAGGAGCTGCAAGACCAAACTTTTCAAGAACAACAGTTGACTCTGGATTCAGTTTCTCAAGTGAAGATTGCATGCATGCCTTGGCATCCTGTCCCTGTGCATTCAAAAGAGCAGCAAGACCAATTGCTGCAGTCACTGAATCGGTATCTGGGTTAGAGTGACCTGTTACAAAAATTGTCATTGTGTTACCTCCGTACATTTTATTTTTTAAAATCACCCTATTTCGGGGATCCCTTAACTTATCTTAAATTGTTGGGAACAATAGTGCTTTAGCGGATTCGAGTCAAGTGGAAAACTAAATCCTAATGGAAAAATAATAGAGTATAAATACAACTTTTTGAGGGTGACATTAAAAATAAGCTACGGTATATTAAAGATTAAAATAAATGTTACCTTTACTCATAAATAACACTGCCCATGGATCCTTCCGAAGAAAAAGAGCAAGACACACTTCCTCCAGACACTAAGAGATCAAATAAAAGATCATACTTAGTTCCTGTAATTCTAATTGTTCTACTCCTGTCCACAATTATAGGAATAGCTTTTTATTTTTTTTCTGGTTCTCAACCGTCTGTTGCAACTCCTGTTGCCAGCGAAAGCTCCGTTGATGATAACACCATACAACCTATTAAAAAGGAACTTGAAGAAAAACAGCAGGAGTCTCAAGACTCATCTCCAACACCCATTACTACTGAACTTCCCCCTCCAGTTAATGATGAACTGATTCTTTCAGATTTCGATTCTGTGCCCCCTGAAGAAGTAGCCCCTGAAGATCATTCTGAAACAAACACCCTCTCCCCTGTCATTAGTCAGATTCCTATTGCAACAAGGCCACAAATTGTTAAAAAGGTTTCTACTTGTAACAAACCCGCCCTGCAACTCCATGATTTTTATTCACACCTCGATGGTCAACCCTATATGGCTGAATACAAACTTCCCACATCGAGTGAGAAACACTTTAGCGCTCTTATTCAAAAACTTCTGGCCAACCCACCCCAGGTAACCAGGGAGTCCGACGATCTCTACACCATTTTGAAAAACACTGCCCATTTTTTCAGAATTTGCGGCAAGGAAAATATCCTGATGCTTAAGGGCATACTTGACA
Organism: uncultured Desulfocapsa sp.; assembly: GCA_964538055.1. GTDB lineage: Bacteria > Desulfobacterota > Desulfobulbia > Desulfobulbales > Desulfocapsaceae > Desulfocapsa. Next base: position 37,750 of record CAZIDU010000009.1, read on the forward strand.
ATGAAAAAAGCCGTGTGGAGCAGATCCTTAGCGATTACTACATGCTCGTCACCATACCAGAATGCAGCACAACACCCTTCGTCGCCGATATTGACCGTGATGCCCTCTATGAATACGCCTGTTTTTTCTTAAATACCATGGGGGGCCGGCTCTATCTTTTTCGACGTGATTCACTGTCGAGGATGGTTGTAACCTACTACGCAATCCTTCTCGTCGAGCAGGCAAATATTAACCATAACAATAAACATGGCATTGAATTGCGTCCCGTAGTTGATATGCTTATTTCCGAAATGGAGGCCGGGGGCTCAACGTTACAGCATTCGGATTCCTACCTTGATTCATTGTATGATTTGAAAGAAAAATATCAATAGATTCTGTTTTTATGTATACCTTATTTGATTTTCGAGACATCGAAATGTATACTGAAGGTATAAAGATCACCCAAACTCATTCCAGGGATATTCTCCTATGATGCAAGCTGTCCCACAGCCATACAGCACGCAGGCTTACACCCGGGTTCAAAATAGTTCAGCATCTCCTGAACAGAGAATAAGTGTTGGAAAAAATAAAGATCCATTTTCCCCTTCTGCTTCGCAACAATCCGCCGATGACTCAATTTCCCTTTCAGCAGAAGGGAAGCAACTCTCACAAGAGCAAACAGAGCCACCTGACTCCAGCAGAAGAGCAGAGCCTGGCACTTCCTCCCCTGACAATGCAGAGAACACCAGTCAAGAATCTCTTTCCACTGAAGAATTACAACACGTTTCAGAACTTCAACAACGAGACGCTGAAGTACGGTCTCATGAACAGGCACACCTGTCAGCTGCAGGACAATATGCAGCAGGAGGTGCATCTTTTTCTTACACCACTGGACCCAATGGGAAAAGATATGCAACGGGCGGCAAAGTCCCCATTGATATATCAAAAGAAAAAACACCCGAGGCTACAATCCTAAAAATGCGCACGGTGCGACGTGCAGCATTAGCTCCTGCCAACCCTTCTGGAGCTGATCGCAATATTGCTGCTCAGGCTAGTTCAAAAGAAGCCCAGGCCATGAAAGATGTTCTCGAGCAAGCCGAGATTTCGCCCTCTGAGCCTCCTTCTTCCAATGATACCACAGCACCAAGAAGTGAAAATAAGCAAACATCTACCAGTCCTCAAGAAAAGCCCCCACGTGACCCTGGGGATAGCGTACAGGTATCAGATTTCAGCAGAAGATCCATGACCTCTGCTTATCAGGCCATCGCTACCCTGGCCAATTGACCTATTCCTTATACAAATTACAAATAACAATGGATCTGACACAATTCAATCAGGATTTTTTTGACTTCCTCCGGCAGTGCCCAACGCCCTTTCATACCACCCAATATATGGCCAACAGTTTTCTCAAGGCTGGCTTTACAGTACTCTCGGAAGATACCGATTGGGAAATTGAGGACGGAAAAGGATACTATAGCATCCGTGACGATGGGTCTATTATAGCGTTTAAAGTTGCTGCCGACTCCATGGAAACACTCCCATGGAGAATGACTGGTGCGCATACAGATAGCCCATGCCTGCAGATTAAACCAAACCCTGTTCGTGAAAGTCATTCACTTAACCAGCTTTGTGTTGAGGTGTATGGCGGCCCCCTACTCACGACATGGTTTGACCGCGATCTAGGAATAGCCGGGCGGGTCACACTGCTTAGTAAAGACAACAGCCTTCTCAATCGTTGCATTGATTTTAAAAGGGCAATGGCGATCATTCCAAGTCTTGCCATCCATCTTGACAGAACGGCGAACAAAGAACATACAGTTGAAAAACAGAAGCAGCTCTACCCACTATTGTTCCAATCTTCTGAAAAAGACACATCCTTTAGCGATATTCTCCTTCAGCAGATCAGCTCTGAATACCCAGAGCTTACTTTCAATAAAATCCTGGGTTATGACCTTTTCTGCTATGACACTCAAGGTCCTGGGTTAGTAGGTCTGAACAATGATTTCATGGCATCCGGTCGCCTTGACAATCTGGTTAGTTGTTTTGTCAGTATGCAGGGACTGCTTCAGGAAAACACGAACGGGAATTGTATTCTTCTATGTAGTAACCATGAAGAAGTTGGTTCAAGTACCGTTGCAGGAGCACAAGGGACATTCCTCTCTTCTGTATTAAAGCGATTTCTACCGGAATCCCCACTGTTCAGCAGAATTATGACAAATTCCTATCTACTGTCTCTGGATAATGCTCATGCCACCCACCCGAACTTTAGTGAAAAACATGACCCTCAGCATTTACCCATTCTCAATCAGGGACCGGTTATCAAATATAACAGTAATCAACGCTACGCTACCACAGGCAGATCCTCAGCTCTTTATAAAGCACTGTGCAATGAAATTGATGTCCCTGTTCAAACTTTTGTGATGAAAAATGACATGGTCTGCGGATCTACCATTGGTCCAATTGCTGCCACAACTCTTGGTGTTCAAACGGTTGATATCGGCGTTCCGAGTCTTGCCATGCATTCCATTCGTGAAACAACAGGTGCCAAAGACCCCTTTATGCTTTATCAGACCATCGCCCATTTCTTTACACGAAAAGACCTCCCGAGAACAGAGGTATAGATGAAAAGATTCTCCATTTTATTAGGAACCCTGCTTTTCCTTAGCCTGTTCTCTGGCATTGAAACATTCGGGGCACCACAGCTTAAAACCAGTCTCTATAAGTATAAAGATTCTGCGGTAAGCGAGCAAACCTTGAGAAGGCTTTCTCCCTATAATGAATATATAAATTACTATTCACGTTTTTCTTTCTTCAGAAAGAACCATAAGGTGAGTCCTGATTTTATTCGTGCACTTATCATTGCTGAATCAAGCGTTAACCCTACCGCAGTTTCCTCAAAAGGGGCCATGGGACTTGGCCAGATTATTTATTCCACCGGGAAACAGGCTGCTAGAGAATTGGCAAAATCAGGATATACATTCAAGTACATCAATCCACAAAAACTCGCCCACCTTCAGGAGGAGGATCTCTTTGATCCTGCGGTGAATATTCTTCTCACCTGTTATCTCATTTCAAAATATAACTATAAGTTTAACGGAAAGCTGGAACTGGTATTGTCTGCCTGGAATGCCGGAGAATATCACGAAAATCTAAAAAAAGGAATCCCCCCACCCTATCAGGAGACCCATAATCTTATAGGAAAAATAAACGCCTATTATATAGATCTCCTGCAAAAAAGAAAACAGATCTCTGCTTACTCAAGACCTTAGCCGTATTTCTCACGAGTTGAGATGACTGCACCCCAGGAGTACTCGAAGTCTGCGCTTATCTCTTGCAGGACGCATATGCGAGGATCGAGCCAATAGGCCATAGTTCCCCCCCCCCTATGCCTGTTGGCTCAGAGACAAAGCAGATGCGGCAATATCGACTCGCCTTGGGTGCTCTTTTCATTGCCCTCTCGAGGGGTAAACATTTTGTTAGTTGGGAAAATTAGTAATTACTCGACATCTTGATGTTAAAACAAATTGTTAACGAATAACGAACAAAATGTTCATGAGAAATGCGGGTTAAATCAGGCAACAAGGTTTATCTGCTGTACCGTCCCGGAACCACCATTTTCCTTTAGAAAGACCCCGGTTGATTGAACTTCGCCGAGCAGATCATTGCTGGTATTTGTCATTGAAAAAAGGGTTGCTGCCGAGCCGAGATATATCGCCCCTATTCCTTTTTCCCCAAGTGCAAAAAAAGTACCATTCCCTGCACCATCCTTTGTCCAGATACGTAACTTATTATAAATGGAATCATTTTCATCTATCCAATTATTGCCATCACTGTCATAGGCTGCCAAGTCATGAAATCCATTACCACTTTCAGGACCAAAAAGTATTGAGCCGTCATTTATCCGGCCATCTTCATTCCTATCAAGTGCCAGAAATCCGCTACCGGGTTTTAAAAATGAAATCTGATTAACGGTGCCGTCATTGTCAATATCAAAAGAGAATTGGGTCTCGGTCAGTTCTGCTGCTGTTCCAGAAAAATTCACTACAAGGGGGTCCTTAAGGGCATCTCCGGCTTTAATACTGATACGTTCCTCACTAAAAAACTCACGACTCATATTGAGATCAACTGAAAACTGAATATTTTTTTCATCTTCTGTAAGAATGGTCCCATTTGCGGCAAAACTGGTCGATTCATGTTCATAATGGGATTCATAATACTCATAGATGAGCCCCCCCTGAGACTGCTCCGGCACTGTAGTGGCTGCTGCACTTCCTGAATCAGGCGCGGATTCCTGTGGTATTTGTTGAACTGACTGCGGAGATTCTATTGAAGTGAGATGAATACGTTTTCCGGTGAGACGCTCTATCATAGCACTTAAAATTCGCATATTAAGATCCATCATAACCTCACTATCTTCTGCAACAGGCTCTGCGACACTGCTAACGGATCGGCTTTTAACTGCTTGCTCTGAAAGAGTTACCTTGGTGGATTCACTTAGGGATGTGATATATTCCTGAACATCAATCATCTGTCCGATGCCACTCTCAGCATTAACGGTTGAACGTTGATCCTCTCCTGCTTTCCACATGGTAAGAGATTCGTTTTTCTGATGATTTTCAACAAAAGATCTTTGGGAATACAACTGGACTGTAGATTCGGCGATTTTCATGGCAGGCCCTCCTTGGCATTCATGAAAAAAAGAGATCGGTGATTGGATCGTCCCTGGTCTAATCACACAAAATGCACTAATTACATCTATCGGTACACATTCAGAAATAGTTTAGAAAAAAACTCCATTTTTAATTATTTATAATGACTATTGTTAAATGATATTCTGTACGCTATTCTTACTTGTATATTAAAAGAGATACGGTTCAGTTCTTCCGTAGAAATTACCTAATGATCATTGACGCACTGAATTCATGAACCCCCAAACAGAAAAAAGAGACACAACTCGCCTCACCTTCGAAACTGAAGTCACACTTTTAGACCAGGAGCGAAAACAATTTATAGGAAAAATCTTAAATTTGAGCGCAAGTGGGGCATTAATTGCAATTGATGAAAAGTTAACACTTGGAAAGAAGTACAGTGTTTCCATTAAATTGCAGGGTGACACAAGCAATGTATTTATAGAGGATCTCGTCGCCACCGTTGTTCGCCATGTACCATGCTGTATAGCTGTGAAATTTGCTCACCCCATGGAATGGCTTACACTATTCTACGTCTACAAACAAAAATTAAAAGTGTTTAAAGATATCACAGAAATTACGACCAAACAGTAGTATTGCTATTATCCTGAAACGAATAAAGCCCTGTATCTCAATAGAAACACAGGGCTTTATAGGTGTTGGAGAGTAGAACTTATTTACTGAGTGAAGCCAGAGATTTCTCCATTTTGGTATTTATTATATCGTTGATATGCTCAGCGGTCCAGATTCCATCCTTACGTACTGCCTTACTGGCATTTCCAAAACTAATACGGACCTTCTGGCTCGATACTGCATCCAGTGCTTTCTGAATTCGCTCCTGTACCTCTTCCTTGGATAGCCCTTCAGCTTCTCCTATGGGTCCAAGATCCTTCATGGTTTCGGTGAAATTCGTTATGTGTTTTACAAATAGAGGTGCTTCTGCAGCAGAAGCCCATTGAAGACTAAAACGCTCCTCATTAATTCCAACATCTCGCAGAACTTTTTTAACAAGTGCATCAACGCCCATCGCATCATAATTACCAACCTGGTAATGGCATTCGCCAAGTTGGCAGCCGCCGGTAAATATGGCATCTGCTCCTTCAAGGAAACCTTTTAATACAAAGGACGGGTCGACCCTGCCGGTGCACATAACACGAACAGTGCGCAAATTTGGCGGGTATTGAAAACGCGAGACCCCTGCAGCATCGGCGGCTGCATAACAGCACCAGTTACAGAGGAACCCAAGAATTTTTGGGTTAAATGAATTATCGGACATATTATATTCTCCGTATAGTACTCTTTTTACGTATTTCTATTTATAAAGAATCAAGCTTCTACTTTTTCTTTGGTTGTTTTATTGCCAAAAGCCACTATCTGAGAAGTCAGCTGCTCATTGGTAAAGCCACCCATTGAAATTGCAAAAGTCGGACAACGTGAGGCACAAATACCACAAGCCTTACAGGAGGCGGAAACAGTTTTCGCCTTACGTTTCTTCCCAACTTTTTCCATAATGATGGCCCCATAGGGACAGAGACTTGTACAGATTCCGCAGCCAATACAGTTATCCTGGTCAACAGTTGATACAATTGGATCAACTGTTACAAAGCCTTTTACAAGTGGCATTGCAGCTTTTGCCGCTGCAGCCTGTGCCTGAACTATTGTTTCCTCTACAGGCTTGGGAGCATGGGCAAGTCCACAGATATAGACACCATCGACTGAAGCCTCAACCGGACGAAGCTTCACATGGGCTTCTAAAAAGAACCCATTGGCATTGACGGGAAGTTTAAGCATCTTAGAAAGCTCTTCGGTTCCATCGGGTACAATGCCAACGGACAGAGTTACCAGATCGGGAGTCATGCTTACTTCTTCCTGCATGATTGAATCAAAGAAGTCCACCTGTACTTTTGTCCCTTTTGAGCTTACCACAGGCCGGCGATCAACTTCATAAGGTATAAAAATAACCCCTTTCTTTCTCGCCTCAAGATAGGCATCCTCTGCAAAACCATATGTTCGTATATCACGGTAGAGAACAATAATCTGAGAATCCGGGTTGATTTCTTTAATCTTCAGAATATTTTTCATCGCATGATTACAGCAGACCTTGGAACAGTAGTTAAGGTCCTCCCCCCGGGATCCGGCACACTGAATCATAACAATGGAATTTGGGGCACGATTTTTGGCACGTCCGGCAAGTTGCTTCTCAAGATCCTGTTGTGTTACAACTTTTTTTGATTTCCCAAGCTGATACAAGTCAGGACGATGCTCATGCCCACCAGTTGCCACCACAATAACACCATGGTCATAGGCCGTTTCTATCTTTTTACTTCCTGTTCCACTTTCAATTATGGAATTGAAGTTCCCTATAAATCCTGCGGTCTGAACAAGAGCACCATCTGTTAACACATTAATTTTAACAGATTTTTTCACCTTTTCGGTAAGCGTTTTCAGAAACGGTCCAACCGTATCTCCGGCCAGAGTATTTTTCAGGTTCTGGAGATTCCCCCCAATGGATGATGTTTTTTCAACAAGAACCGACTCAAAGCCTTGATCTGCAAGAGACAGTGCGGCAGTCATTCCTGCTACACCACCACCGAGCACAAGGGCTTTAGGGGTGACAGGAACAGTTTGTTCAGGGAGCGGTTGGATATGTGCGGCCTTTGCTACAGCCATACGAACCAGATCCTTTGATTTTTGCGTGGCTGCTTCGGGCTCATTGGCATGGACCCAGGAACAATGATCCCGGATATTGACCATCTCAAAGAGGTTTCTGTTCAATCCAGCGTCTTTCAGGGTTTCCTGAAAAAGCGGTTCATGAGTTCTTGGAGAACAGGCAGCGATAACAACCCTGTTTAACTTCTTTTCCTTAATCGTCTTTTGGATCTGTTCCTGAGCATCCTGGGAACAGGAATAAAGGTTTTCGGTATAATAGGTAACATTATCCATTTTCCCTGCATCTTCTGCAACATCGGGACAATCGACAACGGAACTGATATTGATACCACAGTGGCAGACAAAAACCCCAATACGTACTTCATCCTCATCGGTTACAGAAAGTTCATCGGGATATTCCTTGGAAATCGTTCCTTTACCTCTCTGTTTTTTGAGAATGGTGGCTGCAAGTGCTGCAGCTCCTGATGCTTGAGTTGCTGACTCCGGAATATCTTTAGGGCCCTGGAACGCTCCAGCGACGACAATACCTTCCTGAGAAGTTTCTAGAGGGGTAAACGATTCTGTTTTACAAAAATCATACTTATTGAGTTCGATTTTTGTAATATCTGCTATTTTTTTAGCATCCTTGGGAGATTCAAGACCAACGGAGAGAATGACCATGTCGTGGGAATCAAACCTATGCTGACCATCAAGGGTAGAATAGGTGAGTTTTAGATGATTATCCCATGGAGTGACATCTGCAACTTTAGCACGAACAAACTTGATTCCAATGGCTTCTGCGCGCTCACGGGCTGCATCAAAATCTTTCCCCTGAGTACGGATATCCATATAGTAAATGGTAATATCCACTTCAGGATCATGTTCTTTAGTTACAAGGGCTTCCTTGATTGCATACATGCAACATACAGATGAACAATAGCCATTGTTACAACCAAGGTCTCTTGAACCAACACACTGGATAAAGGCCATTGATTTAGGATGGCGACCATCGGAAAAACATTTGATCTCTCCAAGAAATGGTCCTGAAGCGGTGGTCATACGCTCATATTCATAGGCGGTAACGACGTCAGGATGTTTCCCGTAGCTATATTTTTCGAGAGTCTCGGTGCCAATCTTCCCGAAGCCAGGCGAGAGAATTACTGCCCCGATCTTCAGGTCACGGGCTTCAGGCTTCTGATTAAAATTAATGGCATGACTCTGACAGACTGGAACACAGATCTGACAGGTATCATGTTGAAGATACATACAGGATGCTGGATCTATATAATAGGTCGCAGGGACTGCCTGAGCATAATCAATATGGATTGGCCGGGTGATGGACAACCCTTCATTATAAGGATCAACGTGATGCTTAGGACAGTACTGGGTACACAAACCGCAGGCTGTACAGGCATCTGCATCAATGTAGCGTGGCCGAATATTCAGCTTTGCAGTGAAATTCCCTGGTTTTCCCTCCAATGCAAGAAAATCAGCATTGGTAACCATTTCAATATTTGGAGACCGACCGGCCTCTACCAGCTTTGGCGCCAGGATTCAGAGTGAACAATCATTGGTCGGAAAGGTCTTATCCAGTTGGGCCATAACACCACCAACAGCTGGTGCTTTTTCTACCAGATAGACATAATAACCAAGGTCGGTCATATCCAGAGCAGCCTGAATACCAGCGATTCCCCCGCCGAGTATCATTACTGCTCCTTCCCTCTGTATTATTGCTTTTCCCATCACAATCTCCGGGCTAATATTATTGTAATTATTTACTTAGATACTCAACGCAGCTAGGAAACCACGAAAAATATGAATTGCTAAAACTCAATGTGGACTAAGAAAAGTTTACCAGTGCTTAAGATCTGGATATTTAGAGTATTCCATCATAGCAGCGCTATATAGAATGTTCTAAGCATTCAGAGCTTGAGTGCTGGTGAGCTTTTCAATACGTATCGCACAAACCTTTGCTTCAGGTATCTTACACTGTGGATCAAGAGCATCGTTGGTCAATAAATTGGCAGATGCCTCTTTATAGTGAAAGGGTATAAAAACCAGTCCTTTGGCAACCCGTTCAGTGATCCTAACAGCAAGTTTAATTTCACCTCGTCGTGACGCTGCACGAACCATCTCATTATCGTTGAGATCCAAGGCTTTAGCGTCGGAAGGATTCATCTCAACATAGGCAGATGGGGCTGAGTTTTCCAAAACCTCGGAACGCCTTGTCATTGTTCCAGTATGGTATTGATACAAGACCCTGCCTGTTGTCAAAACTAGTGGATATTCATCATCGGGGGTTTCTGCTGGCCCATTCCATGTAATCGCGGACAACCAGGCCTTACCTCTTGGAAATCCATTCTCATGGAGAATAGGTGTTCCCGGATGATCAGCTTTGGGGCATGGCCAGGCAATTGATTCCTTCTCAAGCCTTTCATAACTCATTCCTGCCATGGCAACCCAACAGTCCGTTATTTCAGAGAATACCTCATCAGCAAAAGGAGCCACGGTATGATAAACAGAATCTGTGGTGCCCTGGTATCTGCCATTTACATTACCAAGGATTCTATTGCTTACCATATTGATAATTGACAAATCATCTCTTGCATCACCTGGAGGTGGTACCGCACGCCGAACACGTTGCACTTTTCGTTCGGTATTGGCAAATGTTCCATCCTTTTCAGCAAATGAGGCAGCCGGCAAAACAACATCGGCTATTTCTGCGGTTTCAGTGAGAAAGATATCCTGGACAACCAGACAATCAAGTTTTTGAAAAGCTTTTTTAGCATGCGAGCTATTAGGATCACTCAGTACTGGATTCTCACCCATAATCCAAAGACCGGCAACCTTGCCCTCAAGCATGGCCTCACCCATTTCGGTAGCCATAAGGCCCGGCTTGTTGGATACAGGCTGTCCCCATATTTCAGAGAATTTTTTACAGGCGGCCTCGTCATCACAGCGTTGATATCCGGGGAAAAATGTTGGAACACATCCCATGTCACTTGCCCCCTGAACATTGTTCTGGCCGCGAAGAGGATTCAGGCCGGCACCAGGTTTCCCTAGGTTTCCGGTGATCACTGCAAGATTTGCTAGCGATAAGACATTATTTGTTCCTGAGGTATGCTGGGTAATCCCCATGGTATAATAGATACCTGCCCTATCTGCGCTTGCAAAAACATGCGCTACTTCCTCTATCACATTTGCTGGAACATTGGTGATCTGTGCAGCCCATTCCGGTGTGCAATTGGCAATGGATTCCTTAAAAGCATCAAAGTTCTCGGCACGCTCTTCAATATATTTGGTATCTTCAAGACCATCACGAAGGATGACATGACACAAGGCGTTTATTAACGCACCATCTGTTCCAGGTCGCTGCTGCATCCAATGATTAGCGGAATCACATAAGTTAATACGACGAGGATCAGCTACTATAAGTTTAGAACCTTTTTTAGCGGCTTCAAGCATACGGAGCCCGATAATAGGATGGGTTTCCGTTGTGTTAGAACCTATAACCAGCATAACATCACTATCAAGAATACCATTGATAGTATTAGTCATTGCGCCAGAACCAAGTACTGTGACCAGACCGGTCACCGTTGGGCTGTGTCAGTATCTGGCACAATGGTCAATATTATTTGTCCCTATTCCGGCTCTGAAAAATTTCTGAAAGGCATAATTTTCTTCAGTGGTGCAACGGGCCGAGGAAAGCCCAGCAAGTGCATCCGGTCCTTTTTCCCCAAGAATACTAGCAAAAGACTGCGCCATAAAATCGAGTGCTTCATCCCATTTAACTGGCTCAAGCGGCATCCCCTTCTGTCTGCGAATAAGTGGAGTCTTTAAACGGTCCGGATGCTGTATGAAATTATGACCGAAACGGCCTTTCACACAAAGATCACCGTAATTCGGTCCTACTTCAGGATCAGCTGTCACCTCCATGAGAGTGTGACCTTTTACCTTGAGTATCATTTGACAACCGGTTCCGCAATAGGGACAGGTTGTTCTGATTTCGCGAACCTCTTCTGCCTGAATGGGTACGATACGATTGTTTTTATTCAGTGCACCCGTTGAGCAATTTTCAACACACTTACCACAGGAGACACAATTCTCTTTGAAATCTATAACAAGCCCGACTGGACGGCCTTTCTCATCGAAGGACTCTGCCCTTACTTCAAGAGCGTCATATTCACATGAGCGTTCACAACGTCCACAGAAGATACATTTGTTCGGATCAACGGTAATGGCACGATGACTGGTATCGATAGGGTAAGCGGGAACAGTACCCATTCCAGTTTTATTAATATTAACGTTAAAATCAATATCAAGACGTTTTAAATCGCAGCGTTCAAATGCAGTACAACCACATTTTAAACAACGGTCTGCTTCACGTTTTGCCATCTTTTCGGTGAACCCGAGTTTTACTTCGTCATAATCCTGAGTTGAAACCTCAGGTGGTCGTTCTGGCATTTTTTCGCGAAGATTAATCCCTACTTCGTCGAAATTTTTAAGGGAGACATCATCAAAAGATTTACCCCGTGTAAAGTTGAAACGATCATCAGCAGGATCTTTCTCACAACCCATTACGTAGGCATTAATATTATTTGCTGCTCGTCTTGCGGAGACAACAGCCTGAATAACCGACTTTGTACCATTTGCAGCATCACCGCCGGCAAAAACTCCAGGGACACTGGTTTCAGCACTTCTTGGATTGGCGAAGAACATTCCACCCGGTTTCATTTTAAGCTGTTCTTCCAGTTCTCCACCTGCCATTAGACCATTCACTGCCATTTGACCAAGAGAAGAGATGACAGTGTCTACGCTGAGTGAATTGGTGGAACCTGGGATTGGTAGAATATCACGTTTCCCTTTTTTATCAGGTTGCCCAAGTTTCATCCTGATAAGATCAAGCTTGAGTCTGGTATTATCATCGGGTACTGCGCAGAGTCCAGAGGGAGAGGCCATTAAAAGAAATTGAACACCTTCATTCTCGGCTTCCTTAACGTTACGCTGGTTTGCAGGCATCTCAAGACGAGCTCTTGGATATACTATGGTTACCTGCTCAACCCCTTCACGAAGGAGTGAACGGGCAACTTCCATGGCAATATTGTTACCACCTATTACGGCAGCTGTACGGCCTAAATCAAGTTTCCTACCTTCATTAATCATCCGTAAAAAGCTGGTGGCGGTATAGACGTTTTCTTTATCTGTACAGGGTACGTCAAAGGGGACATCAACGGTTGCCCCAATGCCGATAAAGGTGGCATCAAAACCCATATCCTTGAGATTCTGAAGGGTGAAATCCTTGCCCCATTTTTGGGACAGGCGAATATTAATCCCCATCTTAAGGATAGTATTTATTTCGTAATCAACGATCTCTTTAGGGATTTTATAATCAGGAAAGCCATAACGGAGAGCACCACCAAGTTTAGGTGCAGCTTCAAAAATAGTGACTTCATGACCTTTACGGGTCAGGAACCAGGCCGCTGTAAGTCCAGCAGGCCCGCCGCCTATAACGGCAATACGTTTTCCGGTGGGCTTGTCTTTTGGAATCTTCAGATCAATCTCATGACTCATGCACCAGTCGGCAACAAATCGCTTGAGATGATTGATGGATACTGGTTCATCAATGAGGAGACGTCGACACCGGGTTTCACAAAAACGTGGACATACACGGCCTACGGAAAAAGGAACAGGATTGCGTTCCATAACCACGCGCAGAGCCTCTTCATATTCACCACGGGCAACATGAGCGATATAACCCTGAACATTTATCTGTCCTGGACAGGTAAGATTACAGGGGGCCTTACAATCACCAAAATGAGTCTCGGAAATAATTGCAAGACGTTCCTGTCTGTGTGAAACAACAGCTTCAGAATCGGTCTGAATGATCATCCCATCACGTGCAAGGGTAACACAGGACCGCATCAAATCATCCTGCCCTTCCACTTCAACCACACAGAGTTTGCATGGATTATCGGAAGGTTTACCCTTTATATGACAAAGAGTCGGGATATTGATATCTGATCGCTTGGCTACCTCAAGAATGGTAAGACCAGCTTCAGCTACTATCTCATTGCCGTTTATGTTCAGTGTTACAGTGCTCATGAATTGCTTTTAGTTAGAAGGTTTCCATTCTTTCAAGAACACTGGAAGATGTCCTGCTTCACGAGGTCCAATAATGATATTCCAATCAGGAAGCTCTTCTTCAAGCTCGCTTTTGAGCGATGCAAGATATCCTGGGATGATGATATCACGATGTTTAACCTTATCCTCAATACCACCCTTCTTGACAAACTGGGCAATCATGTCGGCACCAAATTTACCAGCTGCCCAGGCAGTAAGAACAGAGAGACCTTCAGTATCTTTGATAAGTAACCATGTAGGAACCTTGGAGCCTTCAATTTCACCGGAAACAATAAAGTAGGTGAGAGAGAAGTTACAGGTAATAACAACCGGAGAATTCTCATCGGGTCCGGTGAGTGGATAGATATCCTCGGTAACTACCATTGGCCGCTGTGGATCGGTAAAGAGATTCATTCTTTCAAGGAAGAGCGGAAAGAGTAAATCACCCTGAAGATCACCAAGGACAATGATGCCTGCGTACTTAGCAATAAGTACCGAGGCAACCATTGCCTCCAGCATTGGATCGTCGGTGATCTCACATGGAAAGGTTATGGTTGGGAAACCAAGAGGCTTGAACTTTGCGGTAACTGCGGAACGCCTGGCAACCACATTATCCTCAAATGCGGCACGAAGTGTACGGGCACCGGTATCAATAACCATGTCTTTAAGACCAGCAGCAGTGAGCTTTTCGGATATTTCGACACAGTTATCAAGATTAGTGGCTTGAACACCAACGGGGGCCTTAATTGCCAGACCAAGTTTTGCCAACTCATCTCCATTATCAAGAGTGGCACCATACAGTATGGGCACCCTGTCACCACAAAGCTTAGCTGCAGCCTCCAGGTTTGCAACTGAGTTGCTCATAAGAATAAGAGCAGCACGAGCTGAACCATCAAGGACCTTTTGAGTAAGGGCTACAAAAGATGCCTCATCATTTTTAGAATCCTTCACGGCAATGAGATCAGCACGCATAATAACACCAACACGCTCATACTCAAATTTGTTAAAGCGTTCAATACGGCCGTCCACATCGGCATCACTCATTTCTGTGGACACAAGAACTGCAATACCGGTCTGATTCTCAAAACGCTTATCATGACGATACATACAGGTCTCGCCACCGGCAACAAAAGTGTTATCCGCTGCCCCAACTTTAATGGTACGAATCGGTGGTGCGGAGGCCTCACTAATTGTGGCTTTGGTCTCATCGGAGACATAAGGACATTCATCAATTTCAACCTGGCCCGCCGCTACTTTCATAGCAAAGGCAAGGCAGGTAGGGATGCTACATTCGCCACAATTTTTCTTGGGCAGCATCTTAAGAATTTGAATACCGGTTAAGGCCATGGTGATTCCTCCAGTTATCTATACAATTGGAATTATGTATGTATTGTAATAATTATTACGTAATATTTTCTTAAACGCTCAAGCGGATCAAATTAAACTGCAAGCTCCATATCAAGAGCAGGATGTCCTTTCTCTTTCAGGAATTTGTAAATCTCTTCCTCTGTGGTACCCTGTTCCTCTGTTGCAATCATGTCAAAGAGTTCAGGCATACCGATATCTTTACAGACTGCTTTCAGTTTTTCTGCAATCTCTTCTTTGAGCATTTTAGGCAACCAGACGACACGTTTGAGTCCCCCTTCAGCCTTAAAAAGTTTATTAGAAGTCATATAATGTTTACTCACTCCCATAAAACCAGGCGTCTGCATACCACCACCAGCCATTCCTGCAAGTGACGTAAACTTCATCCCGGATGGGGTCATACCGAGGAAATCACGGTTAACAACCATGATACCGTTACAGGTTGGCAGCATGGCAGCAATGGCTTCAAAGCAACCACAGGCTGTCATGGGATTATTCATTAGAGAATAACAGCTTACTTCAGGGACAGCCCCCCGGGATGCCTGATTTACAAACTCGGTAATTCCTGTGTAGTACCCATTATCAGGATCTGTACATTCCCCTTTCAGAATGGGCTGATTTGGACCGGTGGGATTAATATTGAAGGAGGCTTTACCATCAAGCCAGTTGTAGGCACCACACATACCAATACGTTCAGGGGTGATTACACAGACATGGCTTGGAGCAAATGACTGACACAGAGTACAGGAGTAGAATACATCCTCTGTCTCATCTGTCATCGCACCAAGACGGAGGTCACGTTCGGTATAAACAGAAGCCGCGAGATCTGCAACCATCTTTACACCTTCTTCAGTGGTGAAAAGTTTCACCTGAATTTTATCAACGATTGCTCCAAATTCCTGATGCAGTTTACCATGGAGTACTTTTCCGAGATGTTTGAAAGAAAAACCTTTTTCTACGGCAGATGTACCAATCCTGAGCCACATGATATTACGTTGGCCCATATGCATAATGCCCTGAATATAGTTCATCAGATGATGGAACTGACGTTCAAGAATTGGTTCAAAGTCAGACTGCATCTCACGGCCTGCAACTTCTACAAGAATTCCAAGAGGAACATTTTGTCCTCGCTCCAGATCAGAAATATCAATGCCATCAAGAGTTACAAGACCATCTTCAATCTCGTCCATCCCTTTGGAGATAAGAACTTCAACACCGGGTGTTCGACCACCACCACATTCCATAAAGAGATCATCCTTGCGAACACGCTCTCCTTCGAATGCAGGACCAAAGGACATTGGTATATCAATCTTGGTAACGTTTACTTTGAGTCCGCGGACTTCAATGGCCTTCTGAACAATTTCCTCGTGGGGCACATTTGATACAACATGCTCATAGGTACAAACCCCGGTGGGAAGAATTTCAGGAATATCGTAATCAGAAATAGTAGGAAAGCCCCAGTTAATTGCGCCCGCAGCATTTGCATACCACTCGTCACTAACCTCTCCAAATGCCATAACAAAGGCAAAGGTACGATCCTTATTATACTTCAGGTTACCGGCGTAATCGCCAGGTTTTACACCACCAAAGGCAAGTGCGACACGACAGGCAAAACCTATTGCAAATACTGCCGTGGTATATTCACGGCCAAAGGGGACAAGACGTGTTCCCCAACCTACCTGCTGTTTTTGTTTAAGGAGCTGATCAGGAAGGCTTATGCCTTCAGTCTGATCATGCATAAAGATGTAAAGATTCTTCTCCTGAAGCTCAAGAGCAATTTTAGCTGCCATTTCGGGATCTTTTGGTGTTCCCAGAATCGCGGCAAAACCTGGAGCTGATCCATCAACAAATTCAACACCACGTTTACGAAAAATGACATCATCGGCAGCACCCAACCAAAAATTATCAGCAGTTGGATCCTCGGTTGCAGTGTACAGACCGGGTTCATTGAGGTATCTGATGGATTCATACATTTCTTCTGCAAAGAAGGTTGCCATGCCGGCATCAAGCGCTGGAGCCAGATACGGAAGCCAGATATCCCCGGTAACTACAGGAGGCATAAGACCATGACATTCCTTGAATATATCTTCCATATCACCAAGTTTTTCTACCTTTGCTCCAAGCATACTATAGATGATAGGTAAATAATAAGCGGTATTTGGAAAGGATACCTGATGGTCTTTTCCGAATTTTTTCACAGCATCTTCATAGCTGCTTTCGGCCATATCTATAATTTTTTGTGCACCGCGAATGGCAGCTGAACAAATTATTTTCGACATATCTTAAACTCCTGTAATAGCTGTATTAAGCCTTGATTTGTACGTTTCAGTTCAAAGTTCACAAAAATCAGTCCATAAGACCGGATATCATTGCTTTGGTAAGGGCGATGGATTTAGGGTGACGCATGATCATCACTTCACCACCAGCCATTAGCATACAACTTGCAGTGAGCGCTTCCATCATAATGCCCCGGATCTCTTGGTCACCTATCATATCATCACTAGGCAACTTAGTCTCTTTAGCCTTCCATACTTCACAGCCAAGATTACAGATGATGGGAACCTGGAGTTTTGCATCCTGCTGAGTAAGAGCAGCGATACGAATTCGTTCCATTACGGAATAGGTATATTCAATACCGTATCCAAGAGATCCAACCGAAGGATCCATAAGAACTGTATCCAGTGATACTCCAAGATTTTCGAGAAGAATATTTAACTGTTTTGCAAGGTTAACGTCAATTGGAGATGCAGCTACGATTGGATGCTGGAAAGCCATTGCTGTTGCACCAATAGTTCTGTAGTTGGCATCCTCAAGAGGTGCCAGGCAAACTTTTTTATCACCTATTACAGAAGTGATATCACGAAGAGTCTCAGTATCTTTATCGGAATTACCACAGCCCCATATGATAACTGGAACATCTACAGCTGCTATTACATCGGCCGCTGTCTTTGCAGCATCCGCTGAAGAACGATTCATTCCATTAGGGTCAGTTGATCCGAGTGTCACAGCAATGGCTTCAGCGCCATAAACCTTGACACATTTTTCGGCCCATGCAACGGGATTATCGTAAACGTCACTGAAGTGCTGGCTGAGTGTTTCTGGCCAATCTTCAGGTTTCAAATCTGCGACTTCCATTGCTATAAGAGGTCTATTGGGGTGATCACCTTCGAAGAGCTGGAATGGCATTGATGCCGCCCCGCCCACTAACTTCTCATTTCCATCATTGCCCATTTTTACGGAACGAAGAACACCTGAGTATTTAGTTTCATAACTTGCGGGAGCTACTTTGGTCGAACGATCTGCCAGAGAAACAGTTTCCTTGGAAAATTCTCCAACTCCACTAGAAACGACGGGAGCTGGAGCGGCCTGTTCTTTAGCAGCAGCCTGTTCCTGGTCTTTTGTCTTAGCTTCCTGTGCAGCTTTTTCCTCTGCAGCTGCTTTGGCAGCTGCTTCAGCCTTTGCTTCAGCGTCAGCCTTTAATTTAGCAGTCGCTGTAGCTTTTAATTTTGCATCTTCATCGGCCTTTGCCTCTGCATCCGCTTTCATTTTGGCAGCTGCAGCAGCTTTGGCTTTTTCAGCAGAATCATCAACAACAGGCGCAGCAGGAGCAGTTGCAGCAACCGGAGACGCAGGAGTTGTCGGTGCAGCTGGAGCGGCTGTTCCTCCCTCAGGCTCTTTCTTCAAAATTGCATGGGCACCAGCAAAACTTGACAGGGCCTCAAACTGATCATCAGTTAATCCATAGGCCTTTTTCAATGCGGCCAGGCCAAGATTCACAGAATCGAGGGCCATGATCCGTTCTTTTTCATTCATTTCATGCTCTCCTGAATCATTAACGCCCTGGGGCGCTTCGGTGGTTATACCTATAGTGGCAACGGAAGCTGGAGTTTCGGCCCCGGCATTCTGCTTAAGATTTTCAGCTTCGACCTTTGCAGCAGCTATAATCGCTGCAGCCTCAGTTTTGGCTTTTTCAAGTAAGGCATCAGTATCGACAGATTGAACAACAATCTGTTCTGTAACTTCTTGTGGAGCAACTGGTTCAACAGTTGTCTCGGCCTCGGTAATTCCAGGCCGTGGAAGAAGGCCCGCCCTGTTTAATATTTCAGGGACAGCGCTTTCCCACTCAATGGCCATACAATGAATACCGGAAACACCTTCAATGTCTTTCACTTCATTGATGATGTCAGCGCAGATCTGAATGCCTTCATCCTGTTTATCCTTGGCGTCTTTCATTCGCTGGATAACGTCATCGGTGACATCCATGCCGGGCACAAATTTTTTCATATAACGTGCCATCCCGAGAGATTTGGGAGGCGTTACACCGGCTAGAATATAACATTTTTCATGGAGCCCAAGATCCCGAACCATTTTCATAAATTCGCGAAATCTATCCACATTATAAATGATCTGAGTTTGAACGAAGTCAGCACCGGCTGTAACCTTTTTACCTAAACGGACAGCACGGTATTCGAAGGGATATGCGAAGGGATTTGCTGCAGCACCAAGAAAGAGCTTTGGCTCATTACTTTTTATTTCTTCACCGCACTGAAAGACCTTATCATCACGCATACCCTTCATCATTCCAAGCATCTGGATGGAGTCCATATCAAAAACGCCCTTGGATCCGGGGTGGTTACCAAATTTCTGATGATCACCGGTAAGACAGAGAAGATTTTTGAGACCGAGTGCTGACGCACCAAGTATATCAGACTGCATCCCGATCCTGTTACGATCGCGGCAAGTCATCTGGATAACAGGTTCAAGCCCTTCTTCCTTTGCAATAAGTCCAGCTGCAATGGAGGACATACGAACAATAGCTGTCTGGCAGTCGGTAATATTAACTGCATCCACATTGCCTTTCAGTAGCTGCGCTTTTTCACGTACTACTTCAGGATTTCCATTTTTTGGAGGTCCAAGTTCGCCTGTTACAACGAATGTTCCTGCCCTTAATAGTGTTTCTAGATTACTGCCCGACTTCATCGGCTAGACTCCTTCTGCCTTTCGTTAAAAAAGAGGTTTTTTAGGCTGAAGGACATTTCCTGCTGTCCCTTCGCCTTACCCTTCATCCTGTCCACCTGATTTACTTTTGTCCGCAACCCACTCCCGGGATACCTTGACCGGCGGCACCAACATCAAGATCACGACGCATCTCCATATCAAAGAGTACACGATCTTGCTTCTTGTTAATGCCGAGTGCATCACGCTTTCCATCAATGGCTTTGATCATTTTTTGAGCTAGCTTGATTGGATCCTCTTCGTAATCCCAACATGCGCCATACTCTTCCTTCATGCCATCGGTGATAAAATCGTTCATCTCTTTGGATCCGGTTACGGGGAGATTTTGGAAGATTACATGGGCACCGGATGTCACAAAATACTGACCAATGGCAACGGCTTTTTCACTCATCCAGAGAGGTGCAGTACCACATGCAGGAAGTTCAGAGATATCATCTCCCAGACCACCCTCTTTAACCATCTCCGTAAGTGCAATAAGCAATCTACTGTTATCAACGCAGGATCCCACATGAAGAACCGGTGGCATACCAACGGTTGCACACACTTCGGCGAGTCCTTCACCGCAATACTCGGCAGCAGCCTCAGGTCTCATCAAGCCGCGGCGGCCAAGAGCCTGAGCGGCACAACCGGTCGCAAGAACAAGAACATTATTTTTAAGGAGTTCCACGGCAATCTTAAAGTGAACATCATCACTGTATTTGTAATGCTCACACCCTACAAGAGCACCAATGCCTTTAATGCGGCCATTGATAATATTATCGTTTAATGGACGGTAACTTTTACGGAAACGTCCACCAAGCATATAGTTGATGGTCTCATGACTGAATCCGACAACAATATCAAATTTCTTATCTTTGGGAATATAAAATTCACCACGTTTTTTATAGTTACCAATGGCATGGGTGAGGATGGCTTTCGCTGATCCAAGAGGATCACTTTCCTCAAACTGCATATGAATGGCATCGGGCATTTTCGCGCGATAATTGGTGGTAATAATGTCTGTATGCTTACCCTTAACGACCTGAGCCACTGACTGCATAACACACTGCACATCAACAACCATGGCCTCAACTGCACCGGTAGCCAGAACCATTTCCTGGTTAATAAAAGACCCTGCAACCGGAATTCCACGACGCATAAGAATTTCATTACCGGTACAGCAAACACCGGCCAGATTTATTCCTTTTGCACCAACTTTTTCAACAAGAGCCAGAATCTCCGGATCTTCAGCAGCCATACAGAGGGATTCGGCAAGCAGCGGTTCATGGCCATGAACGGTTACATTGACCTGATCTTCTTTCAAGACACCAAGATCAATCAAGGCACGTCTTGGAACCGGAGTACCAAACATGATATCGGTAAGTTCAGTGGAAAGCATGGAAGCACCCCAGCCGTCCGCGAGAGAACAGCGGGCAGCCTGCTTCATGATATTTTTATATTCCTGATCAACACCCATATGGGTACGATGCATGGTTTCAACAACCTCGCGATCGATACCTCTTGGTTCAACGCCCTTTTCTTTCCAGATATCCTGCTGTTTTTGGGGAGCACGTTTAAGCATGGAAAGTGTGCCAGTCTGTTGACCAAATTCGGCGAGTGCCTTCTCACCTAGTTCAAGAGCGATGTCGTTCTTCTCTCTGCCTTCAGTTTCTATTCCAAAAACATCAGCCATGGCATGGAGCTTTTCAACGTCCTGGATTTGATGAGGAGTTTTGCCCTTGGCGGTCTCAATAAATCCCATCACCATTTCACGGGCATGATCAGTATGTGCTGCAGTTCCAGCGGCAACAATACGGGCAAAGTTTCTGGCCACAACAGTAGCTGCAGTTGCACCACAGATGCCAATCATCTGCTCAACACCATCAATAATTTGACAGGGACCCATGTTACAGATACGACAGCATGTCCCACCAGATCCGAAGAGACAGGCTGAGACACCGCGATCCTCAATGCGATCATAGGCAGTCCGTACATGCTTGGCCAAATCCTGATTGAGCAGATCTATAGTTGAAGCATTGGTAATATCATTACAAGATTCACATCCACCTTTACTGTTGCTCATAACTTTCCTCCAAAAACAATGATGGGCGACATACAACTCCGCCTTAAATGCTCTATATTACTTATATTAGACCAAGCCTGCAGCCATTTTGGCCGCCTGCACTGTATTTTTCATCAACATAGTGATAGTCATCGGGCCAACGCCACCGGGAACAGGGGTAATACAGGATGCTATTTCTTTCACAGCATCAAAATCGACATCTCCGGCGAGAATTGCTTTTCCATTACTTGCCATACCGATGCGATTGACACCGACATCAATAATTGCAGCACCAGGTTTTACCATATCGGCAGTAACCATTTTTGGAACACCAACGGCTGCGATAATAATATCAGCACGTCTGCAGTGTTCGGCCATATCTTTGGTCCTGGTATGACAGAGAGTAATTGTGGCATTTCCACCATCACGTTTCTGAAGCATCAGGTTCGCAATTGGTTTGCCAACAATATTGGATCTTCCGATAATCACAACCTCAGCACCACTGGTCTCGACACCACTTCTGGTAAGCATCTCAAGGATGCCATGGGGAGTACAGGGTAGGAAGCACTTCTCGCCGAGTACCATTTTTCCAACATTGACCGGATGAAAACCATCCACATCCTTATCGGGATCAATGGCATACAGAATATTACCCTCATTAATATGCTTAGGTAGAGGCAACTGCACAAGGATACCGTTAATTTTAGAATCCTTATTATATTTATCTATAAGTTTCAGCAAATCTACTTCGCTGGTCTCAGGATCAAGTGTTACCTGTTCTGAGTGAATGCCAAGTGCGTGGGCAGTCTTATTTTTTGCAGCAACATAGGATTGCGATGCAGGATCTTCACCAACAAGGATAGTTACAAGCCCAGGGATTATATCATGTTTCTCTTTTAGCTCAGTAACCTCAGTTGTCAGTTCTTCACGAATTTCCTTTGCTATCTCGATACCGCTAATAAGCTTTGCCGTCATTACTCTTTCCTCAATTATTTCTGACGAGCGTTATATTGTTGTAATAAAATCGCAACGTCGTTTGATTTGTTGTGGGACAAACTATTCTCGGGAACCTGAAGATACCGGATGTTACAGGAGATTTCCGATAGAATTTTCAATAAAAAACCCTGTATCAACACGACTATCAGGATTAATGGAAGAGTTAAATTAATTGATTTTTCATTTTTTTTCAAGCTACATATCAATATTTCTTAACATTCATCAACTTTTTTTGATAAGTTGTTCAAAAAAATAGATATAGAGCCAGAAAGGCCTTCCCGATTCACTCTCCACAACCACTATTATATACTAAGAGGAAAGCTCTTGAGTTACTTCTAACCCCATAGAGATGTGTGAAAACAAGAAGAATATTATCGAACAAGAAGACCAGGAAGAAAAAAGAGAAAAGCAGACAGCAGGCTGCTGGTATAAAATTACCAGCAGCCTGACACGAAAAATTGTTACATGGCAACAATGGGAAGATATCCAGGCTCCCAACGCATTTTTCTCAGCAATTCACTCATTCGAGCTTCATCTCCGTCATGCTGGAAAGTTGAGAAGACGCAGGGCCTACTGACCCCATGTTTAACGGCAGACATAGCAACTGCAAGTGCGACCTTTGCGCTCACATCTTTTAGAGTGTTTACCGCAGGAACCAGACAACCTTCCTCCATTTCTGCCTTAGAAACGCATGACGAAACGGCATGAGCTGCTGCTGTAAAGAACTGAGGAAGCACTTCTCTTGCGCCAGACCCAAGAACACCGAGCCCCACACCGGGGAAGACAAAGACATTATTACACTGACCGATATGATGAGTCGTGCCATTATGGACCACAGGGGCAAAGGGGCTGCCCGTAGCAACAAAGGCTTTACCATCCGTCCAGCGATAAATATCCTCTGGCAGTGCCTCGGTCATCGATGTTGGATTTGAGAGTGGCATTATCACTGGTCTGTCAGTGTTTTTCGCCATGGCCTCAACAACCTCCTGAGTAAAACAGCCACCCTGTCCAGATGTTCCGATCAGGACTGTTACTCCCGCCTCCTTAACGGCCTCGAGTAGGGATAGATTTGCAGAATCCTTGAGCCATGGGAATTTTTCTTTGTCTTTGGCAAATTTAAGTTTGTACTCTTCTATGTCCCTGTCACTGGTTACAACTCCACGAGAGTCCAGGGTATAGATCCTGTCTCTTGCCTCTTCTTCGTTAAGGCCAGCCTCAACCAGGGCGACACCTATCTGCTCGGCAACGCCGACACCACCGGCGCCTGCGCCATGAATAAGAAAGATTTGATCTTCAAGTTTTTCAAGTTTGATGCGCATGGCGGTCAAAATTCCTGCAAGTGTAACAGCACCTGTGCCCTGGATATCATCATTAAAAGATATCAGGTCATGAAGATAGGTATCACGAATGGCAAAGGCATTCTGTTTTGAAAAATCTTCCCACTGACACAGGGCATTGGGAAACACATTTCTAAATGCATGGGCAAAACGTCCTATAAACTCAAGATACTCATCGCCCACAATACGACGATGACGCCAGCCAAGATAGTCATTATCCGCTAGCAGAGCCTCATTGTTTGTTCCAACGTCAAGCGAAATAGGCAGACAATGCCACGGGGCAACGCCTGCCCCTTGAGTATACAACATGAGTTTTCCAAGACAGATTGCAATACCACCTGCTCCTTGATCCCCTATGCCAAGAATACCCTGATTATCAGTTACCACAGCCACTCTGATATCACGATGCAGATAACGACGTAGAATGTCTTCAGCCTGATCAATATTACCCGGATAAAAATGAAGGCCATTAGCCTGACGGAACATGGATGAATATTGTTGTACGGCAAGTCCTACCGTAGGAGTATAGATAATCCCCATCAGGTTTTCTATATCACTTTTTATAAGTGCATGGGCAAGTGCCACATTTCTATCGAAGAGGGAGCGAAGATAGATAAATTTTTCTATTGGCTTTTCTTTTGAATTAACCTTGATTTGAGAGTTTTCCACCTGATGCTCCAGGCTCCTGACGGCAGGGGGTAGGGCTGCCTCAAGACCTAGCCTTTTTCTTTCAGCCAGATTAAAAGCTGTGCCCTTGTTCACATAACTGATATTATGAACACTTGCACCACTGGCATACACCAGTATTTCTCTTGTGTTACCATACTCATCGTACTTGAAACCGTATTGATTTTCAGACATTTCCATACTCCCGGGTATTTTACCACTTTGGGAAATTGACTTTTAGCCTGCAATCCACCATAATATGCCACCATGACACACTGGAAAAAAATCCTACAAAACTCAGTTAACAGTCCTGCTGAACTTGCACACTATTTTGATTTTGATTGTAAACTATTAGAGGCGACGAACGCAAGCTTTCCAATGCGAATAAACCCCTATTATCTGAGCCTCATCCAATCTGTAAACGACCCTCTCTGGAAGCAAGCAGTTCCACACCCCCTTGAGTTGAATGACACCATATGTATCCCCGACCCTCTTGCTGAGGAAAACTTGAGCCCTGTACCAAATCTGGTTCACAAGTATCCGGACAGAGTTCTTTTGTTAGTTGCCAGCGAATGTGCCATGTATTGCAGATTTTGTACCAGAAAACGCAAGGTCGGCACCCCAAAAATGTGCATTACAGATGACTCCATCGAGGCTGGTATAGAATACATACAAAACAATAGTAAAATAAGGGAGGTTCTCATTTCAGGCGGTGACCCGCTGATGATGTCAGATAACAAACTTGACTCATTGCTCACCCGCATTCGTGCTATCCCAACCGTCGAAGTTATTCGGATCGGAACACGAATCCCCTGTACCCTGCCCATGCGAGTAACCCCTGCTTTTGCTACCATGTTGAAAAAGCATCACCCTCTCTATATCAACACCCACTTCAACCACCCAAGAGAACTGACTCCACAGGCAACCGAGGCCTGTACACTTCTGGCAAATGCCGGAATTCCCTTAGGCTGCCAGACTGTTCTTCTCAAGGGTGTCAATGATGACCCCGCAACCTTAAAGGAGCTCTTTCTCGGTTTACTCCGTATGCGGGTAAAGCCATATTACCTTTTCCAGGGAGACCTCACTCAAGGCACCAATCACTTTCGTACCCACACTCAGGACGGTATCAAAATCATGCGCCAACTTATTGGAACCATATCGGGAATGGCTGTCCCAACGTTTGCACTCGACGCCCCGGGCGGTAAAGGGAAAATCCCACTGACCCCTGATTACATCCTGAGTAGCACTGAAAATCTTTCTTTTCATAACTACTGCGGAAAACTTTGTGCTTACCCGGAAAACGGCGACCCCTTATAAAAATAAGTTTTCCCTTTTCTTGAAATTCTTAGCCATAAAAAGACCTGAATTCAAGTGATAAGTGCATAGCCCATTATTTTTTGGACATTAACGCCT
>CAZIDU010000010.1:0-62406 GCA_964538055.1 uncultured Desulfocapsa sp.
TTATGTCATTGTTTTTACTCAGTGATGTTCAATTCTTTGCAACACCTTTTAGTAGTGTTAATCCGGTGACAGATTGGCAAAGCAGGAGATTTGATCTGGCAATATTAACACTAGACCTCAATAAGTGTTTGGTGCAGGACCTGCCGGACTAACAACATCTCTTTCTCCAAAATCTATTTTCTATATAGAGACCGGGCTTGTACAATGAACAGTTAGATTGTGGTTCGTGCCTTACACAATCTAACCATATCCGTTCGGCTAGTCCTTGCACCCAACTATATTAAAGACAGATTTGTTCGGCATTTTCACTCCAAATCTTTCAACTCTTCCATTTGTTTTTTGTAACATTCTGGACATGCTCCATGGCTAAATTGAGCATCAGAGTGCTTGCAAATATAAGCCTCCATAATATCCCACGCTCCTTTATCATTGCGTATTTTTTTGCAATAGCTACAAATTGGTATAATGCCCTGCAGCGTTTTTATTTCATTCAATGATGTATGCAAATTTTCCATCATTATATTAAACGATCGGCAAAGACTTCCAACCTCGTCGTTATTGTCAATCTTTAATTCTACCGGTTTGTTTCCCAGATGATAATTAGACACAACTCTCTGCAGTTCCATTATTGGCCTTGTCAAAGTACGGGAAAGAATAATAACCATGACAATTATGCAAACAAGTATGAAAGAAAAAACAAAAAGTGCCTTGTAGAGCATCTGAAAGACTGGTTCCATCAATTTCTCGTAAGGAGCTGTGGAAAGTAAAGACCAATCTCCAACCTTTTCAGCTCCATATTCGGACAAATCAGCATATCCTGAAATAACTTTTATCCCTTTGGCGTTTACGTAAATCAGAAATCCGTTTTCGTCTCCTTCAAGTTTTTGTTGTAAATTTTGTATAGATAAATCAGGGTGTGGTTGTAAAATTCCGGGTTCGGGATTTGCAGAGATTACAATATCACCCGGGTCATTAACCAGATACGCATTTTCATTACCAATAGTCCGTTCATCAATGTCAAATACAATATCCCTGATAAATTGAATATTGACCAGACCAACTAATACTCCTATTACATTCCCGTTTAAATCAATTACGTCACTTAACAATTCAATATCTAAAGGTGAATTTGCTTCAATTTCCTCTTGTGAGACCTTTGCTATGTCAGAGATATACACACTTTCATGCCCGCCATTTATTGTTTTGTGAAATTCATCTTTTATATCCGGCTCATTCTTTAACATGTTCTCACCAATAAATTGGTTACTTGATGAAGAAATAATAATTGCATTTTTATTGACGAAAAAAATATCCTCATAAAAAGGATATTGCTCAACTACGCGTGATAAATAATCAGAAATAATTTCATTAGAACTCATGCTGAATAGCGGATTATTACTCAGAACATTGAAGTCTTTCACTCTTGTAAACATGAAGTTGTCAATGCTTTTTGCTGATTGAACTACGTTGTCTTTTAGTCGATTCCCTTCGTGCTGTTCGAAATGAGTCACCATGGAAAAATAGGCAACGCTCATAAGGCTGCCTGAAATCACAAAGGCGACAAAAACAAAAGTAATATATAATTTGGTTCTAATTTTCATTTGTTTCGCTTCATTAAGACAGGTGGTATGGAAAATTGATCCAGTGGCAAGGTTAACAAGAGGGTATATGTTTGCGGTTGAGATGTTTTTTGATTCTTCTCGTCACAAGTACTTCTTTTTCATTCAATCACAATAAAGATATTTTTAACAGAAATTTGGGAGAAGAAAATCAGAAGGGAACCAGTGGCAAGGTCAAGAATTTAAGCAAAACTGCAACCATTACCTTCTTCCTGAACACCTCCTGAACTGCCCGGTCACCATGGATTGGGAATAATACAGGTATTATTTGAGTGGTTGAGTTGAATGTGACCTGTTTGGACCCCAGGAAATGACTATGCAGCCCAGCAATATCAGATGCTTAGGTGATGTGCTGTTCTGCATTAGACCATTGTGCCAATTAGTATTGTGGCCTGACGTCAATTTCAATTTTTCCCGACTTCTCGGGAGGGTTTTGTGAGAAATGTACCTCTCATTAGTCGGAAAGGACCTTGAAAGAGAGTTTCACACGTGCCCGAAAGATAGCTCCTTCGCCATTTTCATCAATCTTCATATCTAGGGTAATAACTTCTGCAATACGCAGATCACGCAGGCTCAGTTCGGCGGATTTGACCGCATTCTGGGTTGCTTCTTCCCATGAAACTGGACTTGATCCGACCATTTCGATGATTTTGTAAACACTTTCAGACATGAGCATTCTCCTTGATTAAGGTTAGAGGTAAATTTTGCTGAACACACTACCTTCTGAACGTTATTTGGCTTGTTGCAAGTAAATTGATTGAAAATATGAATGCGGGTCTTGGAAATTGGATCAATACAACAAACCATTATTAGTACTATATCGTGTAGCTTAGGAAAACTGAAGGTGAAATATATGATCCCTGACTAAATCTTGCTGATTGGAGGAGGGGAGTATTGTCGATTTTAATTATCAGACGGAAAAACCGTGACATAAGTTGGGGCGTTGCACAACTGCTTGTCACCCGCCCAGATCGATCTTTCATGAAAGTGGGAAAACGGGATAGAATATTTTTTGTTTTGACGTCGGTCGGGTGAAAAAGAGACATGTTTGAATTTCTACAGAATCGGGGGACACGATCCCAATTCAAAAGACAAAGACGAATTGGGTCATGTCCCCAGTTTCCTACCAGCGTATTCGTTATGCAATTCCGACTCAAGCTCAATTTCGGTGAATAGTTACATTCCTGATTATAAAAAATACGAGATAAGCGTAGACTTCGAAATAATCTTTAATTTCTTTCGTTATTACGACAAGGTGCATAGGCTGAAGGAAAGACAGCAGTATACGCGGCCTTTAGCCTTTCTGTACCTTCAGCTTCAAAACCTGGGTTGCTGGTAGAGCCCGCTTTAGGTCATTCCAAAACTAAAAAATCATAGTTAACTGTAACCAGAACTTCTCGGTATCACTCTTGTACTCGTTGGCGTTATATGTCGCATAGGATACAAGGACTTCATAATTCTTCATGAATTTACGTGTCAGTTTAATATCAAACTCGGTGCCATAGTCACTGTCTCCTGCATCGGCTTGGAAATCATGATATTGCAGATCCACTTTTACCCCGGCAACCGTGGTGCTCAGGCTCCCATAGAGATCGCGCAGGCCTGCGGCAGGTTTACTTTTACCAAATAGATCGGCCCAGCCATTATATCTATGGTTGGCTCCAAGGGGAGTTTGAAAGGGGACGCCATTATCTGAGCTCAAAACTTCATACGCCATCGTTGCCTTGAAATTTGTGAATAATGAGCCCTCTCCTGGAACCAGGAGTCCACCAATAATACTATAGTACTCGGCACTGAAATCTTTGGGGTTTTCCTGATATCCAGATTGGCCGGCATATTCCGCGGTGTAGAGCAGCTTGAGACCTTCTGCTATTGTTGGAGAACCATTGAAACGCAGTCCGTATGTCTGACTGGAATAGGCATATTCAAAGGAGCCTGAGTCGTCCGGATCATCATAATCCAGCCAGTATCCATAGGCGACGAGTGATCCGATATCGGGGAAGCTGTAGTTGAGGTTGAGCAGAGGAGACTGCATACCCACTTCTTCGTTTTCAGTCGTGAGAGCTGTCCAGAGATAGCCAGCCTTTACTGAAAGGTTGCCAAGAGATTTGTTCATCAGGGTGATAGAGTCAAAGGTCTGCCCCATCTGTCTCCATTTTGAATCACAGATGAATCGTTCGTTATCCCAGGCCACTCTCTGGCGGCCACCCTTAATTGTGGTGTCGGGAATTGTCTCATAGGTGAGCCATAACTGGTTTAAGGCCACCTCATTGGGATCACGAATAACGGCATAGTCGGTTTTTCCATTGGAGCTATCATCAAAATCATCGAGAAAAATTGGCGTATTTCCTAAGACTTCCGCATAGGTCTGAAAACCTGTATATTTAGGTGAAAGATAGCCAAGACGTAACCTGCCAGGATCCCCATTGGCGGTTTTTAAGCCATCCTGATTCACATGTTCGAAGCGATAACGCAGGTTGACATTGATTTGCCCCCAATCACCCTGTAGAGGGTTACTGATCGTGTCAGTTTTCGGAGTTTCTGCCGCAAGGACAGGGCTATTTATTGTGAGCAATAGAGCGAGAGTTGCAACCTTAAGGAGTTGACTTGTTGTGGTGGAATTCAATTTTAGTTCTCCTGTAATGTAGCTATTGTTTTTGTAACACCATGTTACTATTTCTGTGGTGACGCGATCACCTGTAAAGTCTGACTGGCAATCTCATATTCCTCATCGGTGGGGATGACCAGAATGGTAACCGGACTGTCACTAGCCTGGATCTCCAGGATCTCCTTTTGGCGGATACTGTTTTTCTCCCTATCAAGAATGAGTCCAAGCCGTTCCATACCCTGACAACTCATCTGGCGAACAATCGCTGAGTTTTCGCCGATGCCACCGGTGAAGACAATGCAATCCACTCCACCAAGGGCTGCCATATAGGCACCGATATACTTTTTCAGTCGGTAACAGAATATGCTTAGTGCAAGTTTGGCCTGACTGTCTCCCTGCTCGGCTGCTTCGCTGATGGTTCGCATATCATTTTCGCCACAGATTCCTTTCAGACCACTCTCTTTATTGAGCAAGGCATCAAGAGCGTCTATATTCATGCCGGTTTCCCTGCTCAGATAAAAGAGGATGGCTGGATCAAGATCACCACTACGGGTACCCATAACCAGCCCTTCAAGGGGAGTCAGGCCCATGGAGGTATCGATGCACTCTCCACATTTGATGGCGGCAGCACTGGCACCGTTTCCTAAGTGGAGGGTGATAATGTGTAACTCTTCAATGGGTTTTTGAAGGTGGCGTGCGGCCCGTCGTGCCACGTAACTGTGAGAGGTCCCATGAAAACCGTAACGGCGAACCTTCTGTTTCTCATACAGACTATAGGGAAGGGCGTATAGGTAGGCATGTTCAGGGATGGATTGGTGGAAAGCGGTATCAAAAACTGCAACCTGGGGAGTATCGGCAGTATGTTCTCTGGTTACCTTGATTCCCATCAGATTGGCCGGATTATGGAGTGGTGCAAGAGGAATCAGTTCTTCGATGGCTGAAATGACTGTGTCGTCAATGAGGACGGGCTGGTGGAAAGATTCCCCACCGTGGACAATCCGGTGTCCAATTCCTGCCAGTTCCTGTGTATCAACAAGTGCTCCACTTTCCTTGAGCATCTCAGCCATCACCTTGATGGCTTCACGGTGATCGGCCACGGGATGATCTCGTTTGAGTTCTTTTTTCAGGCCTGAAGAATCATAAAAAGAGAGCAGGATACCACTTTTTGCATCACCTATTTTCTCTATTAGTCCCGAGGCCAGCACAGAGAGGTCTGCCTTCAAGAAAAGCTGAAACTTCAGTGAGGAGGAACCACAATTTAACACCAATATTTTCATGATTACCCGCTTACAGCTCAATGATTTCCATCTTAAGGTTAATATCCGGATGATCCGGTGAAGGGCCCTCGGCTTTAATAAGACAGTTTCCCTGTAATGTATAGGTCTTCATATAGTCCCGGGCAGTGTCAAGCCAGTTTTCGGGACGGTTCTCTTCCAGAATAGGATGGACGCCATAGGAGAACATCAGGTCACGACAGGTCTTGAGAGACCTGGATATTGCCAGAATCCAGACTGGCAGACGAAACCGGGTAAGGCTTCTGGCCATGTGACCGCTGTAGGTTGGAGCAAGAACAGCGGCCAGAGAGTCGACCTTATCAAAAATATTTTCAATACTGATGGCTATCATGTCAATGGAACTTGGTATATAGCCAGCGGCCTGAGGCTTTAAAACGAAATCAAAATGGTTACGTGCTGACCTGTGCGGCTCGGTGACCGCTGCAATTTTTGCCAGCATCTGTACGGCCTCCAAAGGGTAGTCACCCATGGCCGATTCCTCGGAGAGCATGACACAGTCTGTTCCGTCGAGTATGGCATTGGCGACATCCGTGGCTTCTGCCCGTGTCGGTCTGCGGTTTGCTGTCATGGATTCAAGCATTTGGGTTGCAGTGATCACGGGCTTACCGTATAAATTGGCCCGGGCCGTAATGGTTTTCTGGGCTACAGCAATTTCCTCAATGGGGATCTCCACACCAAGGTCTCCTCTGGCAACCATGACTCCGTCCGTGACCTCGAGGATCCCATCAATATGCTTCCAGACGCTTGCCCGCTCAATCTTGGCAATGATAAAAGGGTCAAATCCCATTTCTGCGGCAGCAGCACGGACATCGAGCACATCCTGGGCTGTGTTAACAAAGGACTGACCAACGGCATCCACCCCCTGCTCGAGAGCAAACTGCATGCACTCACGGTCACGGGGGGTAAAGGCACTGGTTCCAAGGTCAATTCCAGGGATATTTAAACCTTTTCGTGGACGGAGCTTGCCGCCAACAATCACGCTACAGTGGATATCGTCCCCGGCAACCTTTGTAACCCGTAATTCTATTAAACCATCATTGAGAAAGAGGGTGTCTCCTTTTTTGACCACAGCGGGGAGTTCTTTCATGGTCATGGAAACCCGTTTCACGTCTCCGATGATCTCTTCTGCGGTGAGGATAAAGTCGGCATCTTTTTCAAGCACAACAAAGTCCTCAATCAGGTCACCGATACGCATCTTGGGTCCCGGCAGATCAGCCAGGATAGCGACCATTTTGCCACTTTTTTTTGAGGCCGCCCTGATCCTTTGTATGATCTCGCCATGGCTTGCAAAATCCCCGTGGGAAAAATTGAGCCGGGCCACATTCATCCCGGCTTCAATTATTTTCTCAATCATCTCGGGGGAGTCCGAGGCAGGGCCGATGGTGCAGACCAGTTTTGTTTTATTTTTTACTAATATATTCATGCGGTGCAGTGTGTCCTTTATTCTTGAATGTCGAAGTGTTCCAGGCTTGTGTAATAGAGGTGCTTTTACTCCTCCCATTCCCGTCCATCACGGGCAAGCATGGCAACCGAGGCAACCGGGCCCCAGGTTCCTGCGGGATATTTCTTTGGTTGTTCATTGGATTGCTCCCATGCTTCCTGGATGCTATCAATCCATTGCCAGGATCTTTCAACCTCATCCCGGCGGATAAAGAGGGACTGGTTGCCGATCATGGTTTCAAGGATAAGTCGTTCGTAGGCATCGGCTACGCGTTCGCCGCTAAAGGCATCTGAAAAACTTAAATCCAGCATAGTCTTCTGGAGCTTGATTCCCTTTCCAATTCCGGGAACTTTATTCATCATTTCAATCTCAACCCCTTCATCGGGCTGCAGCCGTATAACGAGTTTGTTACGGGGGAGTTTCTTATAGCTGTCTTTGAAAATATTGTGGGGAAGCCGTTTGAAATAGATAACTACTTCGGATCGTTTAGTGGTCAATCGCTTGCCGGTGCGGAGATAAAAGGGCACATCGGCCCAGCGCCAGTTATCGATATCAACCCGCAGGGCGACAAAGCTCTCCGTTGTCGATGCGGGATTGCCCCCTTCTTCTTCAAGAAAACCCGGAACTGCCTGGCCTTTTATAAATCCACCTGAATACTGTCCGCGAACGGTTTTTTCTTCAACGGTGTCTATGGTTATGGGGCGCAGTGCTTTAAGGACTTTGAGCTTTTCATTGCGGATGGAATCTCCATCCATATTGACCGGTGGTTCCATGGCCACCAGGGTCAGGATCTGCATCAGATGGTTCTGCACCATATCCCGTGTTTGTCCGGAGTTATCAAAATATCCCCAGCGCCCTTCAATTCCAACTTCTTCAGCCACGGTGATCTGGACATGATCAATGGTGTTATGATCCCAGTTGGTGGTAAATATGGAGTTGGCAAAGCGTAGGGCCAGCAGATTCATAACCGTTTCCTTACCGAGGTAATGGTCAATGCGGTATACCTGTTCTTCGCAAAATACCTTGGCCACGGTATCATTGATCTCCTGTGACGACGCAAGATCACGGCCAATGGGCTTCTCCAGTACTACTCGGGTCTCTGGCGTGACCAATTCCGCATGGGCAAGGCCTTTGCAAATATCGTCGAAGAGAAAAGGGGCCACTGAAAAATAGTTTACCAGCACCCGTTGTTCCTGATCGATGGCTTCACCCAGGTTCTTGTACTCTTCAGGGACATCCAGATTGATCAGTACATAATGGAGGCGCCCAAGTAAGCGTACAACCACTTCTTTGTCAAGCTCTCCCTTGACAAAGGTTTCCAGACTCTCCCGCATTTTGGCGACAAAGTCTTCCTGACTGAGTTCGTGACGGGCCACTCCTATAATGCGAGTGTCTTTATCCAGCAAACCAGCCTTGTCTAGCTGATAGAGTGACGGAATCAGCTTGCGTCTTGAGAGGTCCCCAAGCACTCCAAAAATGGCGAAATCACATGCTTTATTGTCCTTAATCATGACTATGCCTTCCCTTTTTTGCTTTTTATTGGGGTAAACAGAACGCCGTCCTTGGGAAGCTTCTCCCATTTCAATTCAACAGGAAAGGGTTTCACATCCCATATTTTTCTGCTGTAATCCCTAATTGATCGATCCGAAGAAAATTTCCCCATACGAGCCACATTCAAGATCGACATTCTATCCCAGCGCTCTTTGTCCTGAAAGGTTTTCCCAACCGCATCCTGACAGTCGATATAGGCCTGATAGTCGGCAAAGAGGGTGTACTGATCATGGTAGAGCAGTGAATCGACAAGAGGCCGGAACAATTCCCGGTCTCCCCGGGAAAAGTGACCCGATGCAATCATATCGATAGCCTGTTTTAGTTCATTGTTGTTGTTATAATAGTCTCTCGGGTTATATCCGGAGGCCTGAATATCCATGACCTCATCGACATTGAGTCCAAAGAGGAAAAAGTTTTCTGCTCCAACCTCTTCCCGAATCTCCACATTGGCTCCATCGAGCGTGCCGATGGTCAAGGCGCCGTTCATGGAAAATTTCATATTGCCGGTTCCAGAGGCTTCCATTCCGGCCTGGGAAATCTGCTCGGAGAGATCGGTCATGGGGTAGACGGTATGGCCAATTTTGACATTATAATTGGCAATAAAAAAGACTTTGAGCCGCCCCTTAACGTCGGGATCGTTGTTGACCACCTGGGCCACCGAAGTGATCAATTTGATCATTCGTTTTGCCATAAAGTAGCTGGGAGCGGCTTTACCGCCAAAGACAAAAAGGCGGGAAGGGATATCGATATCCGGATTGGCCTTGATGCGGTTGTAGAGGGTGATGATATGGAGCACGTTTAAGTGCTGGCGTTTATACTCGTGAATGCGTTTGACCTGGACATCGAACATGGCTCCCGCATCGATTAGCTGATCTTCTTTCTCCAGAATCAGGTCGGCAACATCCTGCTTATTGGCCTCTTTGACCTTACGCCAGGATTCGCGGAATGCGCTGTCATCTGCTAGTTTTTCCAGTTTTTTCAGCTCATCAAGATGGGTAAGCCAGCTTTCACCGATGGCCTCGGTTATCAGTTTGGTCATACGGGGGTTACTCACCGCAATCCAGCGTCTGGGAGTGACGCCGTTGGTGACATTACGGATTTTACCCGGATACATACTGTCCCAGTCGGCCAGAACATGTCTGCGCAACAGATCCGTATGCATGGCAGCCACACCGTTAATGGCCTTGGATCCGATACAGGCAAGGTTGGCCATGCGCACATAGCGGGGGCCGGATTCATCAATAATGGACATTCGGCTCAGACGAGCGTCATCTCCCGGGAATTTGATTCGAACTTCATCAAGGAAGCGGCTATTGATTTCATAGATAATCTCCATATGGCGGGGCAGAAGGCTGGCAAAGAGGTCGATTTGCCATTTTTCCATGGCCTCGGGCAGGAGGGTGTGGTTGGTGTAACAGAGGGTCTTTTTTGTGATGTCCCAGGCCTTGTCCCAGTCATAGAGGTGGACGTCCACCAGGAGGCGCATTAGCTCCGGTACTGCCACGGATGGGTGGGTATCGTTGAGCTGAGCTGCGAAATCATCATGGAGATTGTCCAGTGATGGATTCATATGGAGATGAATGCGGATCATATCCTGCAAAGAACAGGAGACAAAAAAGAACTGCTGTTCCAGGCGCAGCTGCTTGCCCTTAAACTGTTCGTCATTGGGGTACAGTACTTTGGTGATAGTTTCTGCCATTATTTTATCTTCCACCGCGCCATAGTAGTCACCGGTGTTGAAATCAGCAAAATCGAAGGATATGGGCGCTTCAGCACTCCATAGACGCAGCAAATTAACATTATTGACTTTGTACCCGGGGATCGGTGTGTCGTAGGGAATGCCGGTGATTACCCGGGCTGGGATCCAACGCCTTCTCCGGTTGCCTCGTTCACCATGGTAAATTTCGGTGCGGCCGCCAAATCCGACGTCACAGGCCATATCAGCCTTTTTGATTTCCCAGGGGTTTCCCGGATGGAGCCAGCGATCGCTGAGTTCTTTTTGCCAGCCATCGACAATTTCCTGATCAAACATGCCATACTCATAGCGGATACCATAGCCGATGGCCGGAATCTGTTGTGAGGAGAGCGAGTCCAGGTAACAGGCAGCCAGTCGCCCCAGGCCTCCGTTACCCAGTCCCGGTTCCTCTTCATGGTCGATAATGTCTTTTAGGTTGAGTCCGCTTTCGCTGGCGGCCTGCTCAAACTCTTCATAGAGGCCGAGGTTGACCAGGTTATTATGAAGGTGCGGGCCCATAAGAAACTCAGCCGAGAGATAGCAGACAATCTTGGAGTCCTTCTCGAGGAGTGCCTGTACTGAATTGACAAAGAGATGCTGCATCCGGTCACGAAGCGTGTAGGCCACCGCAAGGTAGTAATCGTTGAGGGTTGCTGTTTGAGCCGTAACCCCCTGTTTGTAAAAAATATTGTAGGCAAAGGCCCGTTTAAGTTTTTCTATACGCTCTTGTCGTGCATCGTTTTTTTTCTTTGAACTCATAGGGTCTCCTTGAGAGTGTAATACTCTCTTGTATGACGAAAAAAATTATATGGATTCGGTTATAGACGTTTCCAGGGGATGTTCTTCACCGGGAACAAGCATTCGCGAATCCTGTAGGGCATTTGCAGTCTCAATACAGAGCATGGTTTTATAGGCATCGTCCTGCATATCAGCCATTTCTTTTGATTTATCTACCCAGGGATTCCAGACAACTGTTGAGGAAGAACCCTCTGAACAAATCTGTATAGTCCTGTTGCTATCTTCAAGTAGTAACGGGCTTGTTGTTTTCTGATAGACCCGGTCAACTTCTTCACCAATGCAAATGTCGCCCTTCTGGATTTTTGTTTCATCTGTTACTTTATCCCAATATTCTGTTTTATCCAGGCCCTGAACAGTCACATCGCGTATATCTGAGACGGTAAAGTAGCTATGCAGGGCTGACGTGATTATGAATGCTTCGGAATCACAATTTATGGTTGTCAGGGAAACAGTCAGTGTTTGGCCAATTGTAATATGTAACAGAAGTTCGAACTGATAGGGCCAGAGGCGAAGAGTCTGTTCTGAACTCTGCAGCTGCAGTATAAGCTCGGTATTGTATTCATCGGGCTCTCTGGTTTCAAGAAGCTCAAAGAGAGAGGTTCTCGCAAAACCATGCTGCGGCAGGGCAGGGTCTGTGTGATGTTCACCAAACCAGGGCCAGCAAAGAGGAATGCCGCCGCGGATTGCCTTTCCACTTTCGAAATGACTTTTTTGGCTGAGCCACAACAGGGGCTTCTTGTTTTGTTGCTGGTAGTGAAACAGGTGTCCACCCTGTAGTGCAACCTTAGCAACAGCGCTTTTGTTTTGAACTTCTATAGAGTGAAAACCGCCTGGAGTTTTTGTGTGTGTGATCATTGTAATTACAGTATCTCAGGCTATGGCCTTTTGGGCAAGTGCTGTTATTTGCTGCCAGTCACCCCGTTCCATGGCGTTTGTCGGTGCCAGCCATGATCCGCCAACACAGGCAACATTTTTCAGACGTAAATAGTCTTTGTAGTTATCCGGTGAGATACCGCCGGTGGGACAGAAGGTGGCCTGTGGAAAAGGGCCGCCAATGGATTTTATCATCTGTATTCCCCCGGCTGCCTCGGCTGGAAAGAACTTGAATTCCCTAAGGCCGTACTCCATACCAAACATCAGTTCAGAAGCTGTTGAGATCCCGGGGATTAAGGCGATGGGGCCATTAATGGCGGCCTTGAGAAGGCTTGGGGTCAGTCCCGGACTGATGGCAAAAACTCCACCGGCTTCGGCAACAGCGTGTAAATCCTCTTCGCTGGCGACGGTTCCAGCACCGACAATGGCATCGGGTACTTCTTCAGCAATCCTTCTGATCGCCTCAATGGCCACGGTGGTTCGCAGGGTGACTTCCAGTACTTTAACACCGCCTGCAACAAGTGCTTTTGCAAGGGGGACGGCGTGGTCGAGATTGTTGATCACAATTACCGGTACAACGGGTCCTGTTTGGAGTACTTCGAGTGCTGAGAGTTTCCAGTTTACTGTATTTGTCATAAGATACTCGGTTTGGGGTTTTGGGTTTGCGGTATGCGGGCTAGGAACGGTGGACAACCTGGAAGTGAGGCTTCAGCCTCGCCGCAGTCTCAGCGGGACTAAAGTCCCGGTTCCGAATCGACTGTCGAAGTCTCCGCTATCTGCGTACTAGTTTTCATCTGTGTAGGTGAAGATGGAACTAGCCCCTTCTTCGGCGCCGAGCATATCTTTTCGCAGTGGCGCAAAAATCTGTCTTCCCAGTCCGTGTCGAGTGGAGCTCAGATCGTAGGTATAGGCTTTGCGTTTACTCAGCTCCTCATCGCTGACCTTCAGTTCTAAAACAGAGTTATGAGCATCCATAGAAATGATATCGCCATCCTGAACTTTGGCCAGTAGTCCACCTGTTACTGCCTCCGGAGTGCAGTGAATGGCAAAGGGTACCTTGCCGGAAGCACCGGAGAGGCGACCATCCGTGACCAGACCAACAGTGTGTCCCCTGTCCATGGTGATGGAAAGGTGGGTGATCAGTTTGTGGAGTTCCGGCATGCCATTGGCGCGGGGCCCCTGAAAACGAACAACTGCAACCATATCCCTGTTGAGTTTGTCTGCTTTAAAGGCATCTTCAAGTTCCTGCTGGGAGTTGAATACCATGGCCGGAGCCTCAACGAATGTTTTTTCACCATCGGTAAGGGCTGAAATTTTCATAATTGCCCGGCCAAGATTACCAGACAATACTTTGATACCGCCCAGTGTTTCAAAGGGATTAGCCACCGTTGCAATGATTGTCGCATCACGGGCCTTATCCGGGCCTTCCTGCCAGACGGCTGTCTCATTTTCGAGGAGAGGGGCTTCGGTGTATCGTGCCAAGCCCTTTCCTGCCACGGTCTGGACATCTTCATGAATAAGTCCACCCTTGAGTAATTCTTTAATAAACAGAGCCATGCCCCCAGCCTGCTGGAATGAATTGATATCCCCAGAACCGTTCGGGTAGATACGCACCAGAAGGGGAGTGGCATCTGAAAGTTCTGCAAAATCATTCCAGTCAATGCGTATTCCAGCGGCTCTGGCAATGGCTACCAGATGCATGGTCTCATTGGTTGAGCCCCCCGTGGCCATAAGGCCGACAATGGCATTTACTATTGATTTCTCGCTGATTACATGGGCAAGGGGGGTGTAGTTTTTGCCAAGGTGGGTCAGTGATGTGATCTGCTGCGCCGCTGATCTGGTGAGGGCATCACGTAATTTAGTTCCAGCGTTGACAAAGGAGCTACCCGGTAAATGCATACCAAGCATTTCAGCCATAAGCTGGTTGGAATTTGCC
The DNA here is from genome assembly GCA_964538055.1 of uncultured Desulfocapsa sp. Taxonomy (GTDB): domain Bacteria; phylum Desulfobacterota; class Desulfobulbia; order Desulfobulbales; family Desulfocapsaceae; genus Desulfocapsa. The sequence continues at coordinate 13,857 of CAZIDU010000010.1, forward strand.
GTTCCGTAGAATGTGCAGGTTCCGGGGCTGTGATAGGCCTTGACCTCCGAGGCGAGCAGTTCATCGTGACCGACCTCACCCTTGGCAAAGGCCTCCCGGACCTTATTTTTGTCTTTGTTGGCGATACCTGAGGTCATTGGCCCTGCAGGGATAAGGATCATGGGAAGGTGCCCGAACTGCAGGCCGCCCATAAGGAGTCCGGGCAGGATTTTATCACACACTCCGAGGAGGATGGCTCCATCAAAGACATTGTGCGAAAGGCCGATAACCGTGGACATGGCAATTACATCTCTGCTTACCAGCGACATATCCATTCCAGGCTCGCCTTGGGTGACGCCATCACACATGGCGGGAACTCCACCGGCAAACTGAGCGTTGCCGCCTGCTTTTGCCACGGATGCCTTGATGATCTCAGGATACTTGCCATAGGGCTGATGCGCTGAAACCATATCGTTATAGGCAGAGATGATACCAATATTGGGAATAGTATCGTCAAGCAGTTTGCTGCGGCAGGTCCCGACACATCCTGCAAGATCGTGGGCCAGATTGGAACAGGGCAGTTTGTTGCGAAAGACTCCATCGCCCTTCGCTTCAGCGACTCTTTGCAGATATCTCTGGCGATGCGCTTTGCTGCGCTCTATAATACGATTTGTGACTTTTTCGACAACACTATGCATTCTGTTTCTCCATTATTTTGCCCAATAGGCACTGAAATGTGTATTTGCTTTTTGCTGCTGCAGGATAAAGCGGATTGGCATCTCTTCCGCCGGGCCATCCAGGAATGCCTGTTCGAGAACGTCCTTTTTTTTCTCTCCGGTGATATGGAGAAAGATCCGCTTCGCCTCAAGAATAGCAGGCAGAGTCAGGGTCATCCGTTCGTGGGGAGCCGTCACCGGGGCAATAGCCATACAGATTTTTCCAGAATGCATATCGGTGGCCTGTGGGAGTCTGGCAGCTCCGGGGAAAAGAGAGGCTGTGTGGCCGTCACCTCCCAGGCCGAGTATCAGAACATCGATTGGATGATGGGTGTTCTGCAACTGCTCCGTACATTGAGCTTCCCCTTCATTTGCCGTTTTTGCAGAATTCCACATACCGGTAAAAGTGGCGGCAGCGGCTTTGTTCTGGAGAAGATGGGTACGAACCAGATTCTCATTGGAGTCTGGATCATCGGGGGCAACCCAGCGCTCGTCAACAAGGGTGATGTCAATGTTTTTCCAGGAGATATCTATTTCTGAGAGACTCTTGAAGAGCTGGACTGGTGTTGAACCACCGGAAACGGCTAGACTTGCCCTGCCATTTTGCTCTATTCCGGCTTTGAGCAGAGCAGTAATTGTAATACTAAGTTCGGCAATAAGAGTGTCCCTGTCAGAAAATGAATGAAAGTTTATTGAATGATTCATGCTCAAACTCCTGCAAGGTTCATGATCGCTTTTCCATACTCGCTTTTTAAAGTATTAAGATACACCGGATCAATGGGACCTTTCCATGTTTTAATCTTAAGGAAACGTTTTGGGATAGTGATGGCTTCTGGAGTGAATCCGGTTGCAATTCTGGTCTGCCAGCGAAGCTTCTGGATATGGACTCCTGTCTCTTCAATGGTTGCTGCGAGTTCCGGGTAGCCGACGGAGCTGAGACAATTTGCAAGCAATTCATTTTTATACACACCTCTTGCAAAGAGGCAGGAAACCATGGACGTCATAAAGGCACGTCCTGCTTCATCCTGTATAAGAAAATCAACCACGCCAGTAGTATTTTGGTCGGAGTGTTTTTGGTCATAGGAGTAGCCGCCACTGTCAAGATGGGAGTGTCTGAATCCAAGTGATTGGGCAGCAAAGAAAACTTCCCCAGTGGCATAGCCTGCCATTTCCTGGCCGAGTACACAGGCAAAGTCTGAACCGCCATACTCTGCTGCTGCCTTAAGGCTTCCCTGACCAAGAAGACGGTAGAAATCCTTACTGCCGCTTCCAAGAAGCTCTGTTGCCTGCTGGTAGGCCTTATCGTCTCCAAAGGAAAGTGTTACCTCTGTTTCTTTTGCAGAGAGTAATCCTTTTTCGGTGGCCTCCGTGGCCCAGGCCAGGGCAACACCGCCCGACATGGCGTCAAGCCCTGCCTTTTCCATTTCATCAAGGATATTAAGAATAGAGCGGGTGCTGGTTACGCCCAGCATGGTGCCAAGTGAAAAAATCATCTCATAATCGTAGGCAACCTGCTTGAAGCTATAGCGGTGATTTGCATCAAACATTTCCCGAACATAGCCAACATGGATGCACCCAACGGGGCATCCGGAACAGGCTGAGTTTCGAAGCAGATTGTCAGTGGCAAAACGTTCGCCGTTGATCTTTTCGATTGCGGGATCACTTGTGGCCTGCAGGTTACGCCAGGGCAGGGATTCAATATCATTTAAGCCCTGAAGATTGGCGGGAGTACCAAGGTTATGATATTTTTTCATCATATCGGTGGCTGTCACCTGTTGGTACACCTCGGCAAAGAGCTTGGAGTATTCCTTGTTGTTAGGCTGGGAGAAAATAGCATCCCCGTGGATGATAATTCCTTTGCAATTTTTGGCTCCAAGGGCAGCACCTCCACCAAGCCTGCCAAAATGACGGTAGGTATCCACATTGATGTTCGCCATTGCCGCCCCATTCTCACCGGCGGGACCAATGCGCATAATACTCCGGTGTCCCGACCCGGGGGACATTCCTCGCAGGAGCTTCCCTGTCTCGTCCACCCCCATGCCTCTCATAAAAGAAACATCCTGTATGTCAAGTGACCGTGAACTTACGGTGAGTGAGCAGAGTTGTTCTGATTTTCCCACAATAACCAGCGCGTCAAGATTGGAAAAACAGAGAGATAGAGCGGAACGGCCACCTGCATGGCTTTCCGTATACTGGTCATGGTATGGAGATTTGAAACTGCATACGGTCTTACTCATCAGTGGAAAGTATCCGGTGAGTGGACCGATTGCAAAAATAACTGGTTGCTCTGGGTGGTTCCAGGGACGATCGGCAAGGCCATATGTATTATAGATAAGGGCGGCAAGCCCACTTCCACCAACCTCAGTGTTGCGGCCATCGAGGCGAACAATCTGTCCCTTACCCGAGGAAAGATTAACCACAAGAACTCTAAAATGATCACGAATCATGCTACCTCCTCATTGCCAGAGCCTTCTGTCTCTATCTCTTCCAGTTCAAGACAGTTATGAGGACAGAAATCCACACAGCGACCACAGTGGATACAGACATAAACGGCTCCGCCATGGTCCTGAAAAACGGCATCAATGGGACAGGCACTGACGCAGTCACCACAGTTGATGCAGAGTTTTTTCTTCACAATAACGCCCCCGCCCTTTCGATATGAAAAAGCACCCGTGGGGCAGGCAGTGGCACAGGGGGCAGGATCACAGGCCAGGCAGTGGCTGGCCTTAAAACCGGTTGTGAGCCCTCCCGAGGATTTAATGCGAATCCCGGCAGTGTCCCAGGATATCTGCTTGTGAACCAGTCGTGCACAGGCAAGAGAACAGGAGTGACAACCAATGCAGCGATCTATTCTTGGGGTAGTGAGTTTTTTCATGTTTTTTCATAACTTCAGCAGCACCCCATTTTCGTCAGTCTTGGCTTTGCCGTAGAGCTTACTCTTAGGTTAAAACCCAGACGAATGAATCTGGAACACTGCTAATAAATAATTGAATTCTTTGCAGGTCTATTGTCTTCGGAACTCGAATACCTGTCCGCCAACACTGGCTTCATACATTAAACCACCCTTGGTAATAGTGAATGTGGCCATCCCCTTATTGTAGCCGGCGCCAGCGGTTGCAGCGTTGTTTTTCCCGCCACTGGCAGTCGCAGAACTGCCACCAGTGTCAGCCGAGGCACTGACTGCTGCTGTCAGGGCGACGGCCTGAACCTGTGCGCCAAACTCAAAGTTTCCGCTAGTAAATTCCTGCAGTGCTCGCTTGTCCTGAAAGAAAACCACCTGACTGTAACCGGATCCTCCAAGTTGAAAACCGATACTGGCCTGGGTCATCGCTGTGTCACCGATATATTTGCCCTGCTCATAGACACGGCCTTTTCCAAATGCACCTCCAACAACAAATCCAACCTGACCGATGGTTGGGAATAGTGCATAACCATAGGCACTTGTGAACATCTTGGAGATTCCGGCATCTTCAAACATTTGTTGGGTATCAGAGAACTTGTCGGCCCAGGCAGAGGTGAATACGAGGGAAAGTAATAGCGTAATTGTGGCAATACGTTGAGTGAATGTCATTTTGGTTTCCTTTCATTGTTTGTTGTTGTTCTGTGGCTGTAACTGCTTTGTCAAAACTGCCTCCAAAGGTGAAATGGAGAATGACCCGGTTAATCAGGCGCTAACTGGCAAAATCCATTTCTGCTATCCGTGATGCAATCCTAAAATTCATCAAACCATGAACAATATAAAATATTATTATCAGAAATAACAGGATTATTGAAAGCTGCAAGCTGTAAATACTACAAGTATAAAATAAAATTTATACCTGGATTCCTCCTGTGTCAGGTTTGTGTTAGTATGGTTTCCGTGTGCAGCTTCTTTATATCCCAATGTATGTACTGTGCTGCTTTGTTTTTGGGCGGATGAGACATTGTTGAGTATTATAAACAATATAATAACAATAAAAAACAGTAAAGCTGAAGTCATACATTTTTCTGGTGATTGTCTGGGAGTATTTAGGGGGAGATTTTACAATAATTGGAATTTCAATCTAGATAATGATATAATATTATTCAGAGTAAATGACTGATTTGTGGTCTATGGAGTGATCTCTATCGTCAATTTGATAAAGAGGGGAAAATTGAAAAAACAAGTATATTTCAGGATAAATGTATCATTCAAAATGGTTGCGATATCAGCAGCAATGCTCCTGTCACTCGCTCCTATCCAGGCCGATGCTGCAACGGTGGAAATGGAAGCCACGACTGCGGTAAAGAGCGAATACGCTGGTGTTGCTCTTACAGGTCGTTTGGCGGTTGGCTACCTTAGCGGTGAAGCTCATGAATATGTTTACTGGCCTAACGCAGGGGGACACACGGCGAGTGAACTCATCTGGGATATTGATTCAACCTTTATGGTTGGTATCGGTGGGTCGATTCGTCCACGCACCTGGCTGAATTTCAATGTCGATCTCTGGGTTAATATCGGAGATGGTGACGGTTATATGGCTGATTATGACTGGATGATACCAGGACTGGACTGGACCGATAAATCGGTGCATGACAACACCGATGTCACCACTGCGATTATGTTTGATGTCAATGCTGAGATAACTGTGTTTTCCGCTAATAATTTTTCCCTCACCGGGATAGCGGGATATCGTCGAGACAATTTTGAATGGGAGGCACGAGGAGGGTCCTACGTCTATTCAGAGAATGGCTACCGCGACACTGCCGGGACTTTTTCCCCAAATGAACTTGGTGTAACGTATGAGCAGATCCTTGATGTTCCGTATTTTGGCGTTGGTATGGTCGGTGATTTTGATCGCGTCCATCTGGCTGCCAAGTTAACAGGCAGCGTTTTTTTGAGGGGAGAGACGGTTGACCATCATCATATGCGTGATCTAGTTGCTTCTGGTGATTTCAGTGGTGAAAGTATGTGGGCCATCGACATTGCTTTTGGCTATGATATCACAGATAGTCTTGGGATTAAGGCGGCCTACTTTTATGAGAAGTATGAGACCATGACGGGTGACTCAACGTGGGATTACCAAGCCTATGGGTCTAGCGTTACTTATAGCGATAACGCAGGTACGGATTTGGAGCTATCCATGTTTTCGCTAACAGTAATGTATTCTTTTTGAGTGACAGTATTGGGGGGAATCAAGGCTTTTTGCAGACGAACAGGTATCCCGACTACGGTTTGCTTAAATGTATAGTGTGCAAATCTTTCTTCCCCTGTGGTTATCGTTTGTGCCTGAAGTGAAGATCGAGGATCTGTCTTGTATGGGGTGGATTTCCGGATTCCTACCATGATTGACGCAGGAAACAGAAACCAGGTATGTACCTGCTGTAGTACTACACAACGATATACTCAGAATTGAGGATAAATAGCCATGGGCTCATTTCACTGGACCAAAACATATGAAACTGGATTGTCAGAGGTGGATCTCCAGCATCGTTATCTTGTAGATATTCTAAATGAATTTGGGGCGATCCTTGTTATGGATCAGGTCGCGCCTGATGATATAAAACAGGTGTTCGAAAAGCTTGCTGGAAAGAATTATGTGAGAACTCGAGTGTGATGAGGAAAGACTGCATTACGGCGACCTTCAGCCTCGATCCCCATAATAGGATACTGATATCTGCTGCTGGTTTTGTGCGAGTGTGTAAAAAAACATAAATTATGGACAGAGACAGGTAACGAAAAGTATATGATCCGAAAAATCCTTTTAGTTGATAATGATCAAATATTGCAGCTCACCCTTAATCGAAAAATGGCTGAGTTTGGTGATGACTTTCAAGTGGTGCAGGCCGTGGACGGCTTTGATGCCTTGAAAAAATTGGAGAAGACTGCCTTTTCTCTCATCTGTACTGATCTGATGATGCCCAGAATGGATGGCATGAGTCTGATCAGCCATATTCGCACCAAATACCCCGATCTTCCGGTTATTGTTATTTCCGGAATGAAGAGGAAGGATATGCCGGCGATTGAACAAGTTAATGGTTTAATAGCCTACCTTGAGAAACCATTTCCTGTAAATGAACTGCTGGAACTGATCTTGAATACATTACGGGAAGAGGCCAAGGAAGGGATTATGCACAATGTCTCTCCAACAATGTTTATGCAGCTTATGGAGATGGAAGAAAAAACATGTACCATACGCATGCTTGATAATGCCTCGGATGAAGGTGGGATACTCTACCTGAAAGATGGTCAGTTACTTGATGCTAGAGTCGGTGGATTCAGGGGGATCGAAGCGGCGACAAGGATATTTTTCTGGGATGAGGTAACGGTGTTTCTTCGACATGAGTGCACTCCCAGAGAAAATGTAATTAACAGTGAGATCCAGGCCATAATAATGGTAGCATTGGTGGCAAAGGATGAACATGCTGATTCATTTGCCACTGCAAAATCAGGAGGTGTTTCGCCTTCAGTGGTAATTGGTGACGGTAAGGGGTTCGAGGGCTCGAAAAACTCATCACTCGACAAATTGAGGGAAGTTATTGAGCGGGAGTTTGGGGAGCAGTCTGGTATTGGTGCCATATACCGCGATGTCAGCATGGTAAGTGTTAACCGTCGGCTGGATAAACTGGGAGTACTTTCAGGATTTGGGGCTTTGCAGGCGGGCTATATGGAAAGGGGGCAGGGAAAGAACACCATTCTTCTACCGGGGGATCCTCCCATATTATTGGATGCCAAACCTGAGTGTCCAGTTGAAGATCTTCTTAAGGTACTTAAAAACCGTGCATGATTCCGGCTAAATCAGGATTTGTTTTTTGCTGATGTGCTCTTTTGACTATAGAGTGATTCTTCCCTTAGGGGCTGGTTGACTTCCGGATTTAGCCTATGATATACTAAATTATTGTAATAAAAAGATTTGTTCCTGGTCTTTTACTCCAGCACACAAGGAATGCCAAATATTGAGACTGCCATGTGCTATTAATATCTGTTTCTCCACGCTGGCATGCGGCAGCTGATTAAGGAACAGAAAGACCACCGGGAATATAAGCCAATATTCAGAATTGTCGTTTACTACATACATCCTATATTCAGTGAGGTAAGCCATGCTTTTTAAGGTCTTTCCCAGAAATGAGTTGGAGACCCTATACGATGTTTTGGCAGGTTATCATCTGGTCGGACCACAGGTCAGAGCTAAGGATCGGGGTGGGCAGGATATATTTGCTTTTGATTACATCCACAGTTTTGCAGAACTCAGACTCGACTTCACCTCCACCGTCCACTCTTTAAAACGCTTTCTCCTTCCTCCCCGTGAGAATCTCAGCTCCTTCAATCTGGATAACAGCGGCTGGGAAAAGAATGTTGACCTGGGCATCTACAAGCCCCACGTGTTTTTCGGCCTGCATCCCTGTGACATCAATGCTCTAAATAAACTGGACAAGGTCTTAACGGGATCTGTTTATCCAGATCCTTTTTATACCGGGAAGAGGAAAAACATGTTCATTATCGGAGTCAATTGCAGCCCGCAACCCTGGTGTTTTTGTAAATCCATGGGGACGGATACAGTGCTCTCCGGCTTTGATATGTTTCTCACCGATCTGGGCGACAAATACTTTGTCGAAATTCAATCAGCCATTGCCTATGATATCCTCATGGAGCTCCCCATTGCCGAGCCCACCGAAACAGATCATCGCAGGTTTGTCGAATTGATGGATGAGCGAAACAGTAAATTCAGTTGTCAAGTGGACAATTCTGACCTGACCAAAATCCTTGATCTGGAGTTCCAGTCTCCGGTCTGGCAGGAGTGGGGCAAAAAATGTATGTCCTGCGGCACCTGCGCCAATGTCTGTCCCACCTGCTACTGTTACGGAGTTAAAGAGTATGTTGACCTCGATCTGGCAGGGGCTACAAAACAGAGGCATCTCTACTCCTGTAATCTGATAGATTTCGCCATGGTTTCTGGAGGTCACAACTTCAGACCAGAGAGCTCAGACCGACTTAAATACCGTTACTACCATAAACATCGGGGATTCCAGGAGGCATACGAAGAATCGCTCTGTGTCGGCTGCGGCCGCTGCGGTCAGGCGTGTCTCGCCGGGATTACGGTGCCGGATGTTATTGACAGTGTCCGTCGACAGGAGGTTTCCAAATGAATAGACTTGATTTTGTCGATGTCCTGCCAGTCAGTCAGTCTTATAAACGGAAATCAGATCTGTCCAGTTTTGAATACAGCTATAAGGCCGAAATTACCAGTGTTTACAGTCTCACAGATACAGAAAAGTTGTACCAGATCAGAATAGTTGATTCGGAGCAGCGAAATCACTTCACTTTCAAACCCGGGCAATTTGTGATGCTCGAATTGCCGGGTATAGGGGAAGGCCCCTTTTCCATTTCCTCATCCCCCACTCGCCACGGTGATATCGAGTTGTGTATCAGGGCTGTTGGCAATATGACCAAATTTCTCAGCAAGGTACCCCGAGGCACTCAGGTCGGCATCAGCGGACCATTTGGGACCAGTTTCCCTGTTGAAGAGATGGAGAACAGTGACCTGCTCCTCATTGCCGGGGGGCTTGGTATTGTTCCCTTGCGTGCTCCGCTCTTTTCCGTACTTGAAAATCGCAGCCGCTATAAGCAGATCGACATCATCTACGGTGCTCGTAATCCATCCGAACTGCTCTTCACCTATCAGTACCAGATGTGGCGACAGTTTGACATCAACCTGGAAATTATTGTCGACCAGGCTGATGCTGACTGGCAAGGTCCCGTCGGCCTGATCACCGAAATTCTTAAAAAACGAATCGAGGCAGCAGGAAATGACTTGTCCAAGAACACCTACGCCATTGTCTGCGGACCACCAGTCATGTTCCATTTTGTCTGCGACATGCTGATCAACGCCCAGTTGCCCATGCAAAAGATCTTTGTTTCCCTGGAACGGCGGATGCACTGTGGGCGAGGAAAATGTTGCCGCTGTAACATTGGCGCGACCTATACCTGTCTCGATGGGCCGGTCTTTGACTACTGGTCAGTATTGAATATGAAGGAGGCTATTTAGGGCACTCATGGAAAAGACCAGAACTTATTTGGGCGTTGAGATAAAACGGCCCAGGACTGCTTTTTTTGAGCTGTCCTCCTGCGAGGGCTGCCAGTTGCAGATTCTGAACAAAGAAGCCAGCCTACTAGATTTCCTCGATCTTCTTGAGATTGTCAATTTCCGTGAGGCAATGTCGGGTGGGAGTAACGATTACGAGATCGCCTTTGTCGAGGGCAGTGTGACCAGGGCTGATGAGGAAGAGAGGCTTTTGCAGATCCGGAAACAGGCAAAGACTCTTGTGGCCTTAGGTTCCTGTGCCTGCTTTGGTGGGGTTAATCAATTGAAGAATCGTTTCAATGATCTGGAATGGGTCAAAAAAGAGGTCTATGGCGACCACCCCATAGAGACCCAGGAGGTCAGACCGCTGTCCGACTTTGTTACCGTAGATCTTTCAATATATGGCTGTCCCGTCAAAAAAGAAGAAGTAGAAGAGATCGTCACCAATCTGGTGCTCGGGAAATCAATTGACCATCCTCGTTACCCCGTCTGTATGGAATGCACGGCTAATGGTAACATCTGTCTCTTCAGTCTCGGTGAGCCATGCCTGGGACCGATAACCAGGGCTGGTTGCGATGCCTGGTGTCCAAATAACCGTATGGGTTGCTGGGGTTGCCGGGGGCCAGCCGATGAGGCCAACCTTAGCCAGCTCCAGGAGATCATGGACAGTCACAGCATCCCCAGGCAGGCCATGCTTGATCGGCTCGAATGTTTTGGCGGGTTCACCAGTGCAATAAAGAAAATGAACAAATAAACGGGGCGATCATGGGAGAATTACTCAATTGCGACATCAAGATCAACCACCTGAGCAGAGTTGAGGGGCACGGCAATATCCGGATTCACATCAAAAACGGTCAGGTGGAAAAGGCCAGCTGGGATGTGGTGGAAACCCCGCGTTTCTTTGAGGCCATTCTGGTGGGAAAACATTGGGAGAATGCTCCTGTTCTCTGTGGTCGTATCTGCGGAATATGCTCCATCGGCCACACCCTGGCATCTATCAGGGCCACTGAACAGGCCTTTGGCATGGTTCCCAGTCGACAGACCGAAAGGCTCCGGTTGCTGCTCAAACACATGGAGACCTTGCAAAGCCACATTCTCCACCTCTACTTCCTGGTGGCACCTGATTTTCTTGGTGCAGACAGTGTACTTGAACTGATCAAACCGCATGGTGATGAGATCCAGCGAGCTGCCAGACTTAAGCTGTTGGCCAACGACGGTGGTGATCTGGTAGGTGGCCGCAGACTCCATCCAACCAGGACTGTGGTGGGTGGTTTTACCATGCTGCCGGATCGTGTCAAACTGGCGACCCTCAGGCAACGCCTGTATGCCGCACTGCCTGACCTCAACAAGACGGCAGACCTGTTCGCTTCCTTTGCAATTCCCGATTTTACCCGAGAGACCGAGTTCGTTTCCCTGAAGAGCGAAGGCAGCTATCCTTTTATAGGTGGCCAGCTGATCTCCACTGACGGGGTGCTCAAAGAGGAAGAAGAGTACCTGGCCATGAGTAATGAATATATGGTAGGCCACTCCACATCTAAGTGGAGTAAGTTGTCAAGGCCGAGCTTGGCAGTGGGGGCCTTGGCCAGGGTGAACAATAACTTTACCACCCTCCATCCCCTGGCCCAGGATATTGCCGGCCAATTAGGTCTGCAACCGGTCAATCACAACCCCTTTATGAATACTATTGCCCAACTGGTAGAGTGCGCCCATGTGGTCCAGGACTCCATCTTTCTTATTGATGAGCTGCTGGGCAGCGACTGGCAGGAAACCCGCCAGCCTGTCACACCCAGGGCAGGTAGCGGAACCGGAGCAGTGGAGGTTCCCCGAGGTATCCTCTACCACTGGTATCAGTTTGACGAAGACGGCAGAATCACCAAGGCCGACTGCGTCATCCCCACCAGTCAGAACAACGCTAATATTCATTACGATATCATTGCCTTGGCCCGAAAACTGGCCGAAGAGGGGAGGGCCGACCACGAGATCCGTCTGCTGGCCGAAATGCTTGTCCGGGCCTATGATCCGTGTATCTCCTGTTCAGTTCATTGATCGACTGTTTGTCATATCCCATGGCTTATCAAGTGATACTTGCTTCCCACGAAAGTCGCCTGGAACTTATGGATAAGTTCTAGATATCAGGGTGTTACCGGGGAACATGTCCATTGAAGATGTTTCTGTCTGCAATCTGACGAAATGCTGCCCTACCTGTCATGTCTTTTTTGAAATGAGCCAATAGGTTACGCCAAGAGCTAAGACAGTAGCGGCTGTTCCAAGTAAAAAAGGAGGTGTTATCTTGTCGAAATCAAAGATAATAACCTTACGTGAAATTGCCATAAGTGCGGTGGCCACAACTAACCTGACAGGGATAACATCGGTCTTGAGATACATGGTGATATTTATGAAAATTTCAATGGCGATCAAGACGGCTAAAAACGCTCCAAAAGTTGCTAATATGTCATTAATACTCAACAATAAAAATGGGGGTTCAATCAAACGCTGATATAAAACATACACCACGTCACCGATCCCCCAAACAATGACTGCAACCATTAACCCCGCCAATACTTTTACTGCAACCCGGATTATTCGATGTAAGGCCTCAAGAAAAGGATCTTCATGTTCCTTAATCAGGTCATGACCTGGTTCGATGAGATGTTTTTTTTCTTGTTCTCTGTCCATTATAACCGCTACCTCATAATCGGATAAAAACTGTATTGATGATGGAGACAGAATTTCGCTGGTTACTTTATCTGCCCAACAGACAGGGAAAACCAGAGGAAATCAGATACATTTCAATTTGTGAATATACCTTATTTTATGGAAAAACAGATGTGAAGTCAAATAGAACTGCCAAAATCAATAGGAACCAGTGAGCTGGTAACTACGAATTAAAGTTGATGTTCGGTCATCGCTTCAACTTGACGTGACAATCGGGTTTGTCGTAAACTGGAAGTATCATCAATTTATCCGGCTTGCGGATCTGTAACGCGATTACTTATCATCGACAGATAAATTGTCCTCAGAGGAAGGGTGACCATGGAAATTTTTCTTATTGCAGCCCATATAGTGGGTGGTCTGGCCCTGTTCATGTTCAGTATCGGCCAGCTCAGCACCACTCTGAAAAAGATTGCCAGCGTCCGCCTCAAGAACCTCTTACAGAGGGTAACAGCCAACCCGCTCAAAGGGGCACTGACCGGTACCCTGAGCACTTTCCTTGTTCAAAGTTCAAGTATTACGGTTCTACTGCTGCTTGGATTCGTCAACGCTGGAACTATGAATCTGCGTCAAGCAATATTCGCGTTGCTGGGTTCGGGAGTAGGTACTACCATTACTGCGCAGATCGTGGCATTTAAGGTTAAAATGGTTTTTTACCCGCTGATGGCCCTTGGCTTTGCCCTTGAAACCCTCTGTTCAAAAGAAAATGTAAAGAATAGTGGCGAGATCCTCTTTTCTCTGGCTATGATCTTTCTGGCCATGAAAATCATGACCGATGGCTCTAGGCCCCTGAAAGAGTTTCCTTTTTTTCTGGAGCTTGTTGTCAGGTTGGGTAGTTATCCCTTGTTGGGGATAGCTATTGGCGCACTGTTCACCGCTATCACCAGTAGCAGTTCTGCAACTACCAGCCTGGTTATTGCCATGAGCATGGAAGGAATAATCGGCCTTCCCGCCGGGATCGCTCTGATCATCGGTGCTAATATCGGCACCTGTGTTCTGGAACTCATTGCAGCTATTGGCACCAACCTGGCGGCGCGCCGGACTGCCATGGCCCAGTTTATGATTAATGTCATCGGCGCTATACTCTTCTATCCATTTCTGAAACCCTTTGCAAATATAATCAGCCTGAGCACCACAGAAATTCCTCGTCTGATCGCCAATGCCCATACCTTCTTCAATGTTACGGTGAGTCTGGTGCTCATGCCCCTGGTTGGTCTGCTAATAAGCTGGTGCCAGGGACAGATGAGCTCCAGCCTACGTCCTACGGTATCCTTGATGAGAAATTCCTCAAAACTCTAGCTGTTGCCCTTTATGAGGCAGAAGAGGAGGTAAATAGAATGGCGGCTATTGTTGAGAATATGCTACATCACGCCAGACGTGCCTTTTTTGACAATGACCGTGAGGCAATGAAGGTCCTGGCCGATAACGAGCGTATTGTTGATGCCATTCATGGTAATCTGGGTAACTATATGGCCAAGATCAGCACCCTGATGCTTTCAGAAAAAGATGCCAACAAGAAACGGATTCTCTCCCACGCCGTAACCGATATTGAACGGGTGGCTGATCTTGCCGAAGATATTGGTGAATATGCTGGCCAAAAGAATGTGGTTTTTTCAGATTCGGCCAAAAAAGAGTTAGAAAAGGTTTTTGGCAATGCCGCCCGGGTCTACAGCATGGCGGCGAAGGCCCTACACCGCAAGCGCCGTGTACTGGCCCTTGATATCACCCAGCTGGAACAAGATTTTGACGAGCTTGAGATCATGTACAGCAAGAAGTACCTTGTCAGGAAGGAAAATGAAACATCCAGCCCGGTTATTAATGCTCTCTATCCTAATGTCCTCCAAGATCTCGAAAGGATCAACCATCATGCCACTAACATTGCCGAGCATGTGTTCAAGGAGAGCTGAACCATAAAAGCAAAAAAAGCAGACAGAGACATAAGGCTATATAGGAGAGTCCGACAGCCTTCCACCTCCCCATGACTTTTTCAGCTCTGCGCAGGTGCGGGATGAGTCTGTGCAGGAGGCTGAGGAGTCGCTCTTGTTGGGGCTTTTGGACTTCTTTTTCCTGCAACAGGTCTGTCACAGCGCAGACAATTGTATCAAAACCTGTTTTTTTCCTCTGCTCATATACTGGAAGGACTATTCTCAATGAGATTCGGCGCCAGATAAAAAACAGAAGACAACCTCCTGCAACTGGCCACAGTCCCTGGATGATTTTTGTTCCCGCCATGGAATGGTTCGCAAAACTTGCGGCTGCCGGCCACAGCCAGAGGGGTACTGCTACGCCAATACAACTGAGAACAAAAATTATCCGGCTTGTTGCCCTGCCCGGCTTGTTATTCCCTCTGCTGCTCCTGAGCACAGCAATAAAGTGGAGCATGAGTATGGTCGTACCCATTGCTGTTAGGGGTAGAAAAAAAACACTCAAATCAGACCAGAACCCGCCAAGGCTTAGCGCGAGTTCCTTAAACGCGGTTTTGGCAATTGCGCCGCTGGTAAAGGGCAGTCCAGCAAGAGCCAGGGCTGGAAGCAGGATGGCGGCCAGCTGTGGATACGACAGGGGGCTTCCTTGGCGTTCAGTAAGATCATAGGCAAAGAAGAGGCTGCTTTTCGCCAGGGAATGATGCACGACATAGAGGATAAGTACGGGTGTAGCAAGGAGTCCTGTGCCCTGATCAAAAAGGCCCATCCCGAAAATAACGGTTATTAGCCCCATCTGACTAATGCTTGAAGCACCGAGTACAGCCCCTGCTTGTTCTCTGGTCAGGCCAGCTATGACTCCGTACACGGCTGCAAGGGCACCCATAATAATAAACAGCACTGCCCCCCGTGGGCACGTTATCTGTCCCAGAGGTAGGAAACGTAGCCAGCCCAGGATACCAGCGTTGACCATGGATCCGGCAAGGGCTGCAGCGGCGGGGATGGGGGCCGATTGGTAGGCCGGAATCATCCATCCGTGGAGAGGCAGGGCACCAACTTTTACCCCAAAGCCGACAAAAAGCAGGCCGAGGATCAGGGGGTTGAAAGAGACTCCTGTAAACTCGTCAAGAGCAAGGCTGCCAGAGCTATACACCAGAATGATCATGGCGGTGAATAGAGCAACTTCACCGATCATCACCAGGAAGATATAGAGGCGTCCGGCACTTCTGGACTCCTCATTTTCCCTATGGACCACCAGGCCATAGGCAGCAAAACTCATCATGGCAAAAAAGAGATAGTAGCCGAGCATGCCCTGGGCAAGGATAAGGCCGAAATTGCCAGCCATGGCAGTTAAAAAGAAGAAATGAAAACGTGCCCGATCGGGATCATCATTCATTAGACTGCGGCTACTAAGGCTGGCCAGTAACCAGACGACCCCTGAGAGGCTAAGGAAAATCCTCCCGGTTGCATCAAGCCCCATACGACCACCCATAAAGAACCAGCCCACTTCCACCACCACATCACTGGGCGCTGTTAAAGCTACAAAGAGGGCCGGTACTGTTGCCCAGGGGAGTAAACGGATTACTCGTGTCTTTAACGGAGTACAGCATAATGCTGCCATGAGCAGGGGTGTTCCCGCCGCCAATGACAGAATCAGGGGGTGCAGTGTTGTCTGGATCTCAGCAAAGGTCACAGGCCATACCCCCTGACAATAAAACGGACCCAGGCCAATGGACTGATCTGAGCATTAGCAATCAAACCTGCGGCCAGGACGATGAAGGCGGTAACAAGCGGGGGCACAAGCAGCATTAACTTGGTCTCATAACGGCCACTGTACATTTCTTCAGGCCAGGGACCCTGCTGTTTACCAAACCAGGCTCTGACCAGGATCGGCAGGAAATACCAACCATTCATAAGGCTGCTTATCACCAGCACCAGCAGCAGCCACCAGTTCCCTCCAGCCAGACCGCCCAGGCCGAGATACCATTTACTGACAAAACCGACGGTTGGCGGGATGCCTATCATCCCAAGGGCACCAATGGAAAATGCTGCCATGGTCAGTGGCATACGGCGGGCTACTCCGCTCATCTCACTGATCCGGTGAATACCAAGGGTTTCAGCAAGATTCCCTGCGCAGAAAAACAGGGTGATTTTCATCAGTCCCTGGTGTACGAGGTGTACGAGGCCGCCAATGACTGCCAAGGGTTGATCAACCATACTCATCCCCAGAGCAATATAGGAAACCTGGCTGATAGTTGAAAAGGCAAGGCGCCGTTTGAGGTCATCCTGCTGCAGGGCACGAAAGGATCCGTAGAGAATAGTGATTGTGGCAATGCCACCCAGCAGGGGCAGAACCCCTAGGAGGATCAGGTTCTGTGCTCCGAACACATCAAGGACTATCCGGATAATACCAAAGGCCCCGGCCTTGACCACAGCTACTGCATGTAAAAGAGCACTCACCGGTGCAGGGGCGACCATGGCCTGAGGCAGCCAGCCGTGCAGAGGGACAAGTGCGGCCTTGACCCCGACGCCGATTATCAGCAGGACAAAAATCAGGGCCAGAACCGGACCGTGGGAATCAAGGTACGATGGAGAAAATCCTGCTGCTGAAAAATCCACTGGCCCGACAATGGTCTGCAGCCAGACAACGGCTACGAGAAAGACAGCACCCCCGCTAAAGGCATATATGAGATAATTGCGGCCTGCCCGTAATGATTTTTCCGTACCGCGATGGATAACCAGGGGATAGGTGCTAAGGGTCAGCATCTCATAAAAGAGGAGAAAGGTGACGAGATTTCCTGCCAGGGCAATGCCTATGGTCACTGTCACACAGAGACTGAAGTAACCGAAAAAATGACTGCGGTTGGGTGAACCTTCAAGATAGCCCACTGCATAAATGGTGGTTAACAGCCAGAGGACACTGGACAGGGTGGCAAACAGGGCGGATAATGGATCGCCATTTAAGAGCAGCTCCACCCCGGGGATAAGCGGGACTCGAATTTCAAAAACATGACCATAATAAATCCCGGCATTCATCACCAGAATCAGTGATATCTTGACGATCGATCCGCAGAGGTTGAGAAGCGTGCGCAGGCGATGTTTTTCTTCGGGTAGGAAAAAGATGATGATGCCTGGGATAAAGGAACTTAGCAGTATGGCGATCAGGAGGAGTTGTCCATGATTCATGGCAGACCTCCCGGGAATGTTTGAGCAAGAGTCATGCTTCCCCGTGACAAAATATGCAGGGGCCAGGGGGCGAGCAGGCCGAGAAACAATGAGATTAAGGCCAGAATCAGAGCAGGCCACTCCAGAAGCGGAGAAAGAGGGACAGGGTTCTTCAAGGTGTCTGTTTCGAGAATAACAAAGAAGCGTGACATAACCCGGAAGACATAGACCATCGCCAGTAGGCTGCCGGTCACGATTACCAGTGGCCACCACCATTGTGAAGACGCAAATGACGAGCTAAGCAGCATCCATTTGGCTATAAAGGCACCCGATGGCGGCAGCCCCATAAGACTGACTCCGGCGATACCGTAGGCAAAGACAGTGATCGGCAGGCTGGCTCTTACTCCTGAAAGATCCTTAATCCGATCATGGCCGAGATGCAGATAGATGTTACCCGCTGCCATGAACATTGCTGACTTTGCACAGGCATGGGTCAGGGCCATGAAAATCACTATGGCCCACACCTGTGCTCCCTCAGCCGCCTTGCTCAGGGGAAAGGCGATGAACAGATAACCGAGCTGAGAAACGGTCGAGTAGGCCACCATCAGCTTGAGTCTTTGCTGCCGTATGGCCTGAATCGCACCCCAGAGAATTGCAATCGCTCCCAGTGTTCCTAAAAAATTCAGGGCCTGGGTGGTAACGATGGATGCAAATGTTTCGAACCAGAAGCGGAACAGCAGGTAAAATGATCCTTTAACAACCAGGGCCGAGAGAATGACGCTTACCGGAGCCAGGGCATTGGCATGGGCCGGGGGGAGCCAGAAGTGGAGCGGTACCAGAGCAGTTTTTAGCAGCAGACCGATAGTCAGCAGGGTTAGAGCAGCATGCATGCCAGAACCATTTACAGCAAAGTTTCGTAACAAATCCAGGTCCAGTACGCCACATGAGCGGTAGAGAAAGACAACACCAAGGAGATAGGTGAGGGATCCCAGTAGGCTGATAAGCAGATAGCGAAAGGATGCCCGCTGGGAAGCAGGTTTTCCGGAGAGCGCTGCCAGGGAGGCGGCTGAGATGCCAATAATTTCAAGGGTGACATACAAATTAAAGATATCACCAGAAAGAAACAGACCGTTTAAGCCGGCAAGGAGCAGCATCCAAAGTGGCCAGAAATAGCGTTGCTGGCGTTGGTGGCGGCCAACACGTACGGGATCTGAAATGCGATGGGAAAAATATCCCCTGGCATACAGGGTGACTGCAAATCCTGTGACTGCGGTTATGAGCAACATAAGCAAGGCTGGACCATCGGTGCGCAAAGTTATACCCAGTGGCGGCTGCCAACCGCCAATGTAACATCGCATGGGTCCGAAAATAAGAAATTGATAGAGAAGGAAAGAAGCGATAAGGAAATTGGCCAGGGTAGCGGCCAGGGCGATGATAAAAGTCCTGCGGTTAAACAGAAAACAGAGCAGGCCTGCAATCAGGGGCAGAATAACGGACGCAATCATCCACGAAGGAGAGTCTGTATGGAAAATCACGTCTCGGTTTCCTGGGTGTTTTTTACCTTTTTTTTCCCCTTTAAAATAGCGAGATTTGAGGTTTCCTGTACTCTGCAGGCCATGATCAGGGCAAGAGCCGTGACGCTCACCGAGACCACAATGCCGGTCAGAACCATGGCATGGGGTACGGGGTCAACTTCTCCCTGACCCAAGGGGATATAGGCAGTGGCAACAAGAATAAGAAATATTCCGGTGGCCATGACATTAACCGCCAGGATCTTACGCAGTGGATGGGAGTGGATAATCAGGGTGAAAAGTCCCATGGCAAAAAGTATCAGACCGGTGAGGCTGTAAAGCAGGGTTGTGATCATGGAATGTCTCCCTCGGGAACATCATCTTCAGGACGGCCGCCACCAAAAAGCAGTGCTAGAGTAAGACCAATGGAGAGTGCGCAGGCCGTCTCAATAAGGAGAATCAGCCAACCGGCCATTCCTTCGGGATAAGCAAGGAGCTCGCCGCTATAGAAAAGACAGCCAAGGGCAGTCCCTGTAAAGACCACTGGTCCAAGGATTAGGCCGATGCGGATGGCGAAGGCAGGGACAGTACGTATCCAGTCCAGTTCACTGACGAGGAGTAGAACTCCTGCAGCACCCAGGATGGCGCCGCCCTGAAATGCACCTCCTGCCAGGTGGCTTCCCTGCCAAACCAGATACGCTGCAACGAGGCACATAACGGGAGCGAGCAGACGGACTACTCCCATCTGTACCGGGCTTATTTCAGCTTTCTGCCGGGAGACAGGGGCCTTTGTCAGAGACCAGACACTGATCACGGCAAGGAGCAGCACCATGACTTCCAGTAAGGTGTCATAACCACGAAAATTGAGCAGCACTGCAGTCACCGGACTTTCTACACCACTCTGTTCCTGCAGACGTGCAACAGCACTCGCAAGCCCTGAAATGGATCCTGAGGAACTGCAGAGAATGGTGCCAAGCGCTACTGTCAGACAAAAAACAAGAAACAGGAACAGCATCTTTAAAAGATCAAAGCGCCTGTGACTGTTCCGAGCTCTTGCCCTCATCTCCCTCTCTGTTCTCATCGCTGTCAAGCCTGCGTTCCCCCTTGCGGGTTCGGTTCATCCGCCTGAGGGCGGAAAGAAAAAGCGGTCCTGTCAGACCGGCACCTAGAGCTGCTTCAGCCAGGGCCACATCCGGTGCTCGCATTCTGACCCAGGCCAGGGCCATCAGCAGGCCAAAAGAAATAAACAAGATTACCGCTTTGAAAATATCTTCGCTGCTGAGCAGTTGCCAGCCAAGCCACAGCAGGGTCAGAACAAGTATGATATCAAAAAGTGTAAGAATGGAATAGGTCATGGGCGTGTCCACGGCTTAATGTGTTTCTGCATGGCACTGCTGGCAATGAGATGGCAGGATGCAGAACTTGCAACCAGCACCAGCAGCCAGATGAACAGAAGTTTTACTGTTAGCAACCAGCTGCCGGACTGAAGGGCAAGGCCGCAGGCTACACAGCCGAGGCCGACATTATCCGCCTTGGTCAGGGCATGCAGCCGGGTATAGATATCGGGAAAGCGAAGCAATCCCACGGTGCCGGACAAAAAAAACATCAGGCCGATTATGATGAACAGGGTGCCGCTATGATAGAGGATGGTCATGTTTGTCCTTCCTGGAGACTTGCCAGGTACGGCGGATAAAGGTCAAGGTGGCCAGTGCTGCCAGCAGAGCAAAAACAAGTGCGATATCAATGAGCACGGGACTTGACATTCCTGCACTTAAGAGCAGCAGGATTGCCACCCCGCAGGTGCCGAATAACTGCGCCGTCATCATGCGGTCAGCCACTGTCGGGCCTCTCAAAATACGAATCATCCCCACAGCAATAGCAGGCAGCAGAACCAATGCAAAAAGTGTATGTATCCAGCTCATGAGTCTTCTTTCCTCTTATCTGTTCTGCCCATCAGTGCAGCAACGTGATATTCCAATCGCTGGATGCTTGCCCAAATGGGAAGACCCCGGTCAAGGGTGTGAATAGTCACCAGATTTCCCTGCAACTCGGCGCTCAAGGTACCGGGGAGCAGGCTGATGGTATTGACAAAAAGAATTCTCGCGGATCCTTCCGGCAGGAGAGTAGTGTAGGAGACCAGTCCCGGATCAAGAAGCTGCTGAAAAGAAAGGGCACGGCGCATAACATCAATACCGCCACGAAAAGATTGATACAGAAAAAAGGGAATAAAATAAAAGAGACCAAGCAAAGATATCTTTAATGGAGAAGAGGGCGCCAGCATCAGGCTCAGGGCTGTGGCAAACAAAACTGCTGGAACACCGATAACCCAACTGAGCCTGTCCACCCCGGCAAGTGCATACCATAACAGGGAAAATATAACAAAACGAAACAAAAACCTCTGGATCGGAGTTACTAAAGCATGGCTTGTGGAGGAACGACTGTTGTCACGCATGGGTTCATTTCTTATGTAAAAGAAAAATCTATTCTTTTCCTTTATTTTCTCAGTTTTTAGAGGAGAAAGTCAAGCTGTTTTCTCTTGCAGCAGTCGATGGATAACCATTATTTTTTGCTTTGTGTCTAGTAAGATGGTGTCTTGTTAAATTTAATTTCGCATTTTTAGATTAGCAAGTGTTTCTGGCTTTTGGATCAGGATACATCTCAATCTGCCCATCTTATTCTACAGTCAAGCTTGCTAAGAGACCGTTCAATTTTATCCCTGAATTGTCGAATCATTTTATTTTGAAAATTGCCAAAATGTGGCACTTATGTTCAGTTGAATAATGGCTCAGTTTTTTACTGGATTTGATATTGCAAATTGCAAATTCGAAATGCATAAAATAGAGATTTCTGGTTTCTGGGTATTGCCCGTTTGTGATTGACATCCTGTTATAAACAGCATGTCATTGTCGACAAATCGTTGTCAAATCGATTTCCATATGCTGGACATCAGGAAACCGGATAATAACTTGTTATAAAGGAAAATATGCCAGAAGAATTCCCTTATAATCTTCCTATATGGAGGAGAGCATATCTTGCCGAATCTCCTGACAAGAAATTTATTGCCGAAATAAATCCTGCCCATGAAGTGTCAATGGGTAATCCTACTTATGGGACATTAATATTGTCTAATGGAATTAATTTGGAAATGTGCAATCCAAGTTTTGTTTGGTCAGATGACTCAAAATATCTGGCCGTTCCTCAATATTCCTCACACTGGATTTTTAGGGTCGGGAAGCAAAGATTGTTAATAATTGATATAAAACAACAACAGATATGGCAATCAGCAAAAATAGCTCATTATATTCAGCCGGAAGAGTTTGAAAATGGAAAATTAGAAGTGACTGTAAGCCCATTCAGCGAGGCAACAACTGTTGCATACAATATCCCAACAGATCTAAACAACTTTACAAAAAAAATATCGCCACCAAACAATTCGCTTAAACCTATTGGAAATAAAGAGTGATTGATATATTTACTCATATCCTTTTCTGTTTTGGCCGGGGTACAATATGTAACGAGTTTTTTGTGTAAAATGGTAGAATTCAGAAAAAGCACCCCATCTTGGTATTTTTGCAATGCAATTTATATCGTTACATATCAACACTATAGGCTGTTGTTGTCTTTCGTCCAGAAGGTTCTTTTCAGAAATCAAAACTGAGAAAGATTCGCCAAAAAGAGGTAGTACGCTACGCGTAGGGAGTTACATTCACCTATGAATCGTTACTTTCGTCGATTCTCTGAAGTCCCTCCATCACCATCCCCATGAAACCGCCGATGGGTTGGGCCTTGTCAAGTACGTCGGGAACCCCCCTTGTGTAACTGAAATGACCGCTCCTCATCCCCAGAAGTACGTAAATCACTTGCTTACCGCGAAACTTCAGGTAACGGGCGTAGATAATTTCTCCCTCTTTAAAAAAAACCATTCCCCGTCCTTCATCGAGGGCAAGGTCTAGGGTTCCTGTTTTCCTGGAAGAGTTAATCAGCTGCAGAAGATCAACTGGTGATATCTCGGAAAGTTCTCCGGTCATTCCCGAGCTAATCTCGCCTGACTTAAGCGCAACTTTCTGTGCCTGATCCACCAGCAATTTGAATAAGAACATTTGAAGCACAGGGAATTTTTTCAGTATTGCTTTGAAATTCTTAATACTGAGTATTGCCATTTGTGTTGTTTTAACAGAAAAAATAGAGTGCACAAACGGCTCTGTTGAAAGCAGGCTCATTTCCCCAAACATTTCCCCTTCTCCAATTTCGGCCAGCTGACTACCATCGTCAGCTTTTCTTTCTACCAGACCCCGTAATATTATGAAAAAATTGGTACCAGGAGTTCCTTTCTTCACGACCACCTTGCCAAAGGGAATACTTTTAAATTCAAGGAGCATTATGAGATCTCTCAGAGAATCATCTTCCAGAGACTCAAATAAATTAAGAGCACGCATAACTCCAAAGTACCTTTCAAGATGCTTTTTCCGACGATTTTCTTCCGCCTCTTCGAGCAATTTCATCTGCAGTGTGGCAAAATCCTTATCTCTCTTGTACTCAAAAAGGATTTTCCCTACACAGCCGCCGCAATCGTACCTGGATTTCTGGACAGATACTTTCGAAAATGCTCCGAAACTTTCCTTTTTTGAGGCGACAATAGATGCAATTTTCCGGGCAAGATAGAGGCAACCTGGTTTATAAGCTGACATCGACAAGCCAGAGCTTTCAACTTTGATTTCCTCACCCACGCTGTAAAATGGGCATGACTCTTCGTCGACTATGATGAATATCGCATCATAAAACGTATCTTTTTTTTTATCCACGATTTACCTCATTACTCAATGCCTATCTAGTAAAGGCGTTGCGCGGCATTGTTTGAATTAGGAACCATTTTGCTCACAGAAGTGGTTCCCTTTGTTTGAACAGTACCTTTTGTTTTATAGTGGATTCTCTACTAATTGCTATGCTGCCACTTTAATATTGCCAAATTTAATCTGCTGAGATTTTATCCAACCTCAAACTTAAGAGATCTACTATGCATCGCTGATGTCCAGTTTCACATTTCACCATCCACCAATCCGACTTGACTCCACATAGAATTTATAGATTGATAAAATTAACTTTAACGACTTTACGACCATATCATTCTTTGCACAGCTTCCCTACAAAGATAAATGGTCCGGTATACTTATGTTAGGATCCATCTCCTACAGGTTTACTGGTTATTTGATGCAATTCTGAGTAGTTCAACTGTTTACTGAATTCGAGATGCAGGGAATATTCGTTTCCGATAAGGTCTATATCCCGAACGGCTTGTACTGCTCCTGTCCGGACGATTACCTGCGATGTAATTCCGGTATTGATATTGACTCTGATTTGACGGCCGAAAATAGCAGCGGCATTTTTTTTCTGGGATGAGTGGATAGAAAATGCTACTCCACCTGTGGAAATATCAATGAGCTCTCCCTTTACTTCAGCGCTGATTTCCTTACCATCCTTATCAAGAATTACAAAACTCATTCTGCCCACTGCATTTATTCTCTTGGACTGCCTTCGATTGTTTTTGGTTTTCTTCAGTTTAGCACTGCTTGATTGGGCGTTGGAACAGAAATCAGATAATTTGGGTTCAAGGGAAGGATAGCGCTCTTTGAGGGATTTGAATTTTTCCCGTGAGAGCAAAAGTAGCTCGCAGTCAAGACTCTTAGCGGTAATTGTCCAGACTGAAGCTTCAAAAAATATCTCTGCTCCGATAATTTCTCCTGCTCCCTTTACGCTTAATGGTATTAACATGTTCTGGTTGAGGGCCTGGGTCTGCACGTGGCCACTGTTGACAAAAATGAGCGTTCTGGCATTTGCACCCTGTTGTACTATTGTTTTGCCGTCGACATAGGTTCTTAATGTCATTGCGTGATAGAGAGATGAAAACTCTTCATCGCCTAAAATATCTGTTAATTCTTTCCAAATTTCCAAGTGTTTTTTGTCGATTGCGGCCTGCTTTGCCTCTTCGATCATCTCTGCAGCGCGGATAATATCAAGCAGGGCCATGGGGTTGATTTGGATTAGCCAGTCGCGTAATCGATCTGCATCTTCAAACTGGTTTTTTCCGGTGCAACTCTCAATGAGTCGCATGATCAATGCTCCTGCTTCGTCTTTCTTTCCCTTGTCAAGCAATTCACCAATCTGCTGTTTTTGGGGAATGTTTAATTGAGGAATTGCCTTGTCCCTTAGGGATGGTACTTTGCCTTGCTCGTCGCGTGCACCTTGCTGTGCCGCTTTATCCAGACTTTTGGATAGTGAGGTAGGTACTGTCTTTTTTTCTTCTACTCTAGTCCGTCCCAGTTGTTCTGTTGAAATTCTGATTGCTTCGAGGATTTGTTTACTTGGCGCACTCGTTTCTGATTCCTGGTTCGACAGAAAACTTTCCAGCACATCCACTGCGTTGGGAAACGAACAGTACCCCAGCGTCTGACAGATTGACAGCAGTAATTCTTCTTTTGTTTCGGGGGGGAAATTCTTTTCTTTTCGGAGAAGAAAAATGAGTACAGCGGCCACTTCTTTATCAGCATAGGGAACCAGTTCCTTGATGATGTCTGGTTTAAAAATATCATCGGAATTGGACAATAGATTTAATAGTACCCGTTTGCAGAGGGACGGGTCGGAGAGTTTTATAAGGATAGTGGCGCAGGCCTTTTTTATTTTTTTGAGAGCTTTGTCGTCATTCAATCCAATAATCAAGTAACCAATGTTAGTACGAGTGAGATGATAACTGCCATTGGCGAAAGCAAATTTAGCCGTTTGTGGCCGCTCTAGATCTGATATGATTTCATTCCAGTATGAAGATATTTTTTCTCTGTCTTTGGTTGTACTGTCCTTCTGATGAGAGAAAAGTGTCCCTCCTTGGGTGGAGAGAAGGGTCACTCCTTGGACTGAATCAAGTCTCGAAAGTTTGTTTAAAAAAGTGTTCATATGTGGGTGCCAGACAGTATTCTGCTGGTAATGCCCCATCTGAGTATGGAGTGAGTTGTTGTGTTTATCTGTAAATCCATACGGTAACGCAAGCTTTTACGAAACCATCGCATATTAGTAAACTGAGATTTTCTCCCTTTGTCAAACTAAGTTTGAACAAGGACACCTGAACTACTATGAGTCTGGTGACTGGGAGGATAGTGTTCGGACAGCTCTGCGTTGAGCTGTACCGGGAAAGAGATCAAGGTCGGTATGGGGCAGAAAAATGGATGCCACATACTGATCTTTGAAACTCGGGACTTCTGAGAGCTCAAAACTGGTCATTTTACGTACCACGGAAACCACGTCCTGACGGATATGGTTGGAGAGTTCGCTCATCCAGGCACCCATCAGAGAGCCATTTCCCACGTAGAGAATTTTGTCCGGATCCACCTCCGGAAGCAGTCCCACGGTCATGGCGCTGTCGAGGTCGATAAAAGAACCAAATCCTCCAGCCAGAATAATCTGTTCAAGATCTCCCACCTCCAGGCCCACCTGCTCCAGAAGGGTGGCAACTCCTGCAAAGATGGCAGCTTTTGCCCTGATAAAGTTGTCGATGTCCACCTCGTTGAGCACTATGTCATGATCGGCTGCACATTCATCTTCCCAGGCCAGCACGTATTCCATACCACTTCGCGCCCTACGGATGCGGGGTGAATCGTGGTCGTTGAACTTTCCACTCTGGTTCAGGACTCCATTTTCAAAGAGGGTGGCCACAATGATAAGCAGTCCGGAGCCGCAGATGCCGATGGGGGCTTTATTGCCCTCGGTGATATTCATAGGCTCAAGGGTCTCAGGGTTGAAACTGAAATCACTGATGGCACCCTCCACGGCACGCATGCCATGGGTGATTCCGCCGCCTTCAAAAGCCGGGCCGGCTGAGCAGGCGGCGCAGGCAAGCCATTCTCTGTTGCCAACAACAATTTCCGCATTGGTCCCCACATCGATAAACAGGGTAAGGAGTTCGGTACGATACATACCGGATCCCATGACACCCGCCACAATATCACCTCCCACATAGCTTGAAATTGCAGGGTAGAGGAGTGAAACACAGTGTTGGGGAAGCTCCAGGCCAAGGTCGGCTGCACGCAGGGGCGGGAAGAATGTGGAGACAGGGACATAGGGAGAGCGTCTGATATTGTCCGGTTCCAGCTGCAGCAGCAGGTGAGTCATGGTGGTGTTTCCGGCGATGGTGATGGAGTTTATTTCATCCCGGCCTATGGTTCCATGGCCGCAATCTTCAGGGAGGATAGCTTTTTGCAACATGGTGGTAATGAGCTTGTTGATGGATTCAACCACCAGTTCCTGCATGACGGCAAGCCCTTTGGGTTTCTCAGCATAGATGATTCTGGCAATGACATCCTCACCGTAGCTCATCTGGGGGTTGTAACAGGAATCTTTGGCCAGAATTCTACCGCTGTGAAGATCTATTAAGACTCCGTGAACAGTGGTGGTCCCGATATCAATGGCAAGGCCAAAGTTACGGTGATCCCACTGGCCAGGCTGGATGTTGAGAAGATGACTCTTCGATTTGTTATTTACGGGTTGCTCAAGGGTAACTGTGACTTGAAATTCCTTTTCCCGTAGTGCACTCCTGATTTTACGCATCACCGAAAGGCCGGTGACTAGTCGATGCTTGTTGTGCTGATCGGCCAGTCCCTGGATCAGGCGTCCTACATCGGCGCGGTTGTCGTTTGCATCAGGTTTTAAAAGTTCCAGGCACAGCTTTTCCACCGGTGGATAGAAGATACCTTCTTTCTTAAGCTCATCAATATTAAAGACGTGCATGCGGGCATGGTGCCGGAGGGGGATGTCAGTGCTCAGTCCTCCTTTTTGGCGTCCGGATTCTTCAGGGACGCGGACGGTGATATCCTGGCTGATTTCTGCTGTGCATGCCTGACGGTAGCCACGCTCGAATTCTTCGATCGAGAGCTTTTCACTTTCGCCGCCTGTCACCATGCCCTGTTCAAGGATAACCCGACATTTTCCGCAGACACCAGCACCGCCGCAGGAGGCGTTGACATGTACCCCTGCTTTTCGAGCTGCGTCTATAAGAGTGCATCCGTTCTTTACTGCTATGCTTTTGTTTGCAGGAAGGAAGGTGACCGTGCAGGTTTCCTGTTTATTGCTCATCTGGAAAACTCCATTACGTCAAGTTTTTTTAACTGGCTTAAATTGAAAACCGGACCATCAAGGCAGATCAATTTTCCGTCCAGGTGGCAATGTCCGCAAATCCCCATGCCGCATTTCATATGGCGTTCAAGGGTTGTGAAGATGGACTGGTCGTCACAGCCAAGATCTACAAGTCTGGCAATGACAAAACGGATCATAATGGGTGGGCCGCAGACAAGGGCCTTTGTATTGTTTTGCAAGGTGAAATCGCTAAGCAGGTCCGTCACCAGCCCCACATTACCCTTCCAGTTATTGTCTTTTTCATCCACCGTTAATCTGCAATCCACTCCCTGTGCCTGCCATAATTCGATTACAGGTTTGAAGGCGATGTCAGAGGGACTTCTGCTGCCGTAGAGAAGACTGATGCCGTGCACAGCATCTTCTTCGAGACCGCTCTGGAAAAGGCAGTGATCAATAACACTTTTAAGTGGTGCCAGACCGATTCCACCAGCTACGAAAAGAAGATCCCGATTTGCAAAGTCCTTAATGGGGAAGGCTTTGCCAAAGGGGCCCCGTATTCCCACCTGATCCCCTTTTTTCATTTTATGGATAGCCGTTGTGAGTTCTCCGGCTCTGCGAATGGAGAGGTCGATAAGGGGCAGCTTGTCTGGAGAAGAAGAAATTGAGATGGCTGCCTCCCCGCAATGAGGAACCGAGAGCATAAGAAACTGGCCGGGAAGAAAGGTAAAGGGGAGCCTCTTGTTGGTGAGCTCCAGGCGGAATGTGGAGATTTGATCGTTTTCGTGGATGATTTTACGGATAACGGCTTGTGCAGGGATAAAGGTTTTATTCATGGTGTCTCCTGCTTTGTGAACAGATCTATAAAGGTCGTGATATCAACACCACCAAAGCAGATATCAACGCAACGTCCGCATCCGGTACAGGAGGCTTTGCCATGACTTTCGTAATCATGTTTCAGTTTGTGGAGAAAGCGTCTTTTTAGAGCATGACGGCTACGGCTAACCGGATTATGGCCACCGGCCATTCTGGTAAAACCACTGCTGGTGCAGGCGTCCCAGCTTCGGATTCGTATTCCGCTGCTACTATCTTGGGGCTTGTCATCCACTGAAAAGCAGGTACAGGTGGGGCAGACATAGGCACAGCCGCCGCAATCGTAACAACGCCGAGAGAGTTTCTCCCAGATATCTTCGGCCACGGTTTCTTTCTGGAGTTTCTGGCAGGCGTGGCTTACCTGGATATTTCTGGTGAACTGTCCCCGTGCTTCAAGGAAGAGCTGGTAACGACGGTTTTTGTCTTCTTCTTGTACCTCCCGGAAGAAGTAGCCCCACTTATTGAGAAGATCAGCCCCCTTACCCCGACCGGCTGAGACATAGTAGCGATCTCCAAGATCTATAAATTGCAGGCCGTAGCCATATTCCAGATAGGGGCCGCTCCCTGTGGCTTCACAAAAACAGTTGTCAAATGGCTGGTTGCAGCCGAGAGTGATAATAAGTGAATGATTGCGACGGTCAAAATAGGTGGCATCTTTTGCCGGTTTGGAAAAGATAAGATCCATATAGAGCAGGGCCGTGAGGTCACAGGATCTGACACCGAAGAAGATGGTGTCCTGAGCCGGATCCGGTTGGCTGAAAGTATACTCACCCTCGTTGATAGTGTAACCGGCAAGCGTTTCCTGTTGGGGCAGAAAGAAGGGTTTGAGGGAGGCCTGTGGCTGATTGTCCAGGTCAATCTCTGTCTTGTCAATATCGTCAATAGGGCTGAACAGGGTGTCACCGTAGGTGTTTTTTACCGGTGCAATCAGCCTGGCCTCTTTGCTCAGTTTGCGCAGCAGTGGATAGAGGTTGTCTTTGCTGAGAATCAGCTCTTTGAGATCAATCATGGGCCACCTTTCGTAACTGGACGGAGCAGACTTTCAATTCCGGGCATTTAGATTTCGGATCCATGGCATCAACGGTGAGTTGATTGATGGGAACCTCGAAGAAGTGAAAGGATGAAAAGACGGTGCCCGGTTTGACGCGATCCGTGATCTGGGTGGTGATATGGACGGTTCCACGCTTTGATGAGAGTTCCACGGTTTCTCCGTCGCTCAGCTTCAGTCTTTCGCAGTCTTCCCTGTTGATTTCAAGTAGAGCTTGGGGGTGTTCACGGACCAGCCGTTTGGAGTTTCTGGTCATGGTTGCTGTATGGTAGTGGTGATAGGAACCGCGGCCGGTAACAAGGGTGAAGGGGTATTTCTTTTCAGTTTTTTCGTAGGGCTCCTGGTGCTCGGTGATGGTGAACTGGCCCTTCCCTCGTGCAAAATAATACTTATGGAGGAATTCGGTGCCCGGATGACTTCGGTCCGGGCAGGGCCACTGCAGGCCATGGTTCTTGGCAAGCCTGTCGTAGTGCATACCACCGTAAATGGGGGTGAGCAAGCAGATTTCTTCCATGATTTCAGAATCGCTGTCAAACTCCATGCCGGGGCAGCCAATACGCCTTCCCAGCTCCATGATGATGTGGCTGTCAGGACGGCAATTGTGGATGGGAGTGATGGCGCGGCGGCAGATCTGTACTCTACGTTCGGAGTTGGTTATGGTGCCTCCTTTTTCAGCAAAGGAAGCCGCTGGAAACACCACATTGGCAAGCTGTGCCGTTTCGGTGAGGAAGATGTCGGAGACTGCCAGAAAATCAAGATTCTCCAGCGTGGCTCTTACACGGCCAAGATGAGGATCACTGAGTGCCGGGTTTTCGCCCATAATAAACATGGCTTTGATAGCCCCGTCTTTTCCGGCATGGGTCATTTCCGTGAGACTTTTGCCGGGAGTTTCTGGGATGTCACGTTTCCAGACATCTTGAAAGCGCTTTTGTACTGCAATGTCTGTAATGCCTTGATAACCGGGAAGTACCGCAGGAAGTGCTGCCATATCGCAGGCTCCTTGAACATTGTTCTGACCACGAAGCGGGTCAACTCCGCTATGCTTCTTTTCAACGTTCCCGGTGAGCATGGCAAGATTGGCAACGGCCTGTACATTGTCCGTGCCGCAGGTGTGCTGGGTCACTCCAAGGCAGTAACAGATGACGGATTTACTGCTTCTGGCGTAGATGCAGGCGGCTTCATGAATGGTTTCACGGTCGATTTCAGTGATGTGCGCCAGTTCGTCCAGATCCAGGCGGTGCAGATAGTCACGGAGTGCGATGAAATTCTCCGTGCGCATGGAGATAAAGAGATCGTCGGCAAGGTCTTCATCAAGAATAATACGCATCATGGCATTGATAAGAGCAATGTCGGTTCCCGGTCGCAGGGCAAGATGGATATGTGCCTGCCTGGCAATGTCCGTCTTGCGTGGATCTATAACAAGAAGTTTTGCTCCGCGATCCACAGCTTCCAGTATGTTACGGGCAATCTGGGGGTGGGTTTCGGTAGTATTGGAACCGGTGATCAGAAGGACATCGGCATCAACGAGTTCTCCAATGGAGTTTGTCATGGCACCGGATCCAAAACTTGTGGCAAGACCTACCACTGTGGAAGAGTGTCAGAGTCGGGCGCAGTGGTCGATATTGTTGGTGCCAAGGCCTGCCCGGGTAAGTTTCTGGAGCAGATAGTTTTCTTCATTGCTGCATTTGGCACTCGAAAGAACCCCTATGCTGTCAGGGCCAGATGTTTCTTTTGCGTGGAGAAGTGCGGTAGCGGTGAAATCCAGGGCCTCATCCCAGCTCACTTTTTGAAGTGAACCGTTTTTCCGAAGCAACGGGTCTGACAGTCGCTTTTCGGAATGAATAAATTCATGGAGGTGCCATCCCTTGGAGCAGAGGTTGCCGCGGCTGATAGGGTGACTTTTGCTGGGGTAAGAGCCAACAACGCGATCCTGTTCGACACGAAGATACACTCCGCAGCCACAGCCGCAATAGTTACAGATGGTCATGATATCTTGCATAAAAGCCACTTATTTTGTGAGTGATGAGTATCAGTTATTCGTTCCTTTAAGATTATGGGAGAATAGGTCAAAAAGTCAAGAGATAGGCTTGAAAGGAGTGCTGAAAAGGATTGCCGCAGGAAAAAGAAAAAAAATCCTTCCCTTGGAAGGTTAAATAGAGTATTATTTCTGGTTTTTCTTGCCTTGGATTGTGCGGCAGGAATATTTGAAGTGCTTAATCTCCCGAATGTTTTAGTAAATTTTGAAGAAAACAGTGCTTCGATTTGTATAATTGTTGAGTAAGGAGTTGCAGAAAGCTGTGGCTCCTTATTTTTTTATTTCATATTAAGTTCGTCCCAGGCGAACTGAGCCAGTATTTCTTGCAGAGAGAATCTGGTTGAGGGTAGCAGACATGAGTGTAGATTTAAGCAACGTGCGAAATATAGGGATCAGTGCCCATATTGATTCGGGGAAAACAACCTTGACAGAGCGCATCCTGTTTTATACCGACAGGATCCATGCCATCCATGATGTTCGTGGAAAAGATGGTGTCGGTGCAAAGATGGATTCCATGGAACTTGAGAGAGAGCGTGGAATCACCATCCAGTCTGCAGCTACCTATTGTAACTGGAAGGGTAACAATATTAATATTATTGATACTCCCGGCCATGTCGATTTTACAGTGGAAGTTGAGCGTGCCCTTCGTGTACTCGACGGTGCTGTCTTGATTCTTTGCTCCGTTGGCGGTGTGCAGTCTCAATCCATCACTGTAAACAGACAGATGGACCGCTACAATGTTCCTCGTATCTCCTTTATCAATAAGTGTGATCGTACCGGTGCTAACCCCGAGCGGGTGACTGGACAGCTTCAGGAAAAACTGGGGCTGAATGCACACATGTTGCAGCTTCCCATTGGTCTTGAAAATGACCTTGAAGGTGTGGTTGATCTGGTTGCCATGAAGGCCCTCTATTTTGATGGCGATAATGGTGAAATTATTCGTGAGGACGTAATTCCTGCTGAGCTTCAGGATGCTGCAGATGAGAAGCGTGAAGAGCTGCTCGACGCAGTTTCCATGTTTTCCGATGAGCTCATGGAAGCCATGCTTGAAGAGACCGAAATCACCGAGCCAATGGTGAAAGAAGCTGTTCGGGCGGGAACACTTGCTCTTGAGTTTTCACCTGTCTTTATCGGTTCTGCCTATAAGAATAAGGCTGTTCAGCCACTTTTGGATGCTGTTGAATATTATCTTCCCTGTCCCACCGATGTTGAAAATATCGGGCTTGATCTTGATAAGGATGAAGAGGAATTTGCGGTATCTAACAATGATGAAGATCCTCTTATCATGCTGGCTTTTAAGCTGGAAGATGGACGCTACGGTCAGCTCACCTATGTACGTACCTACCAGGGTCTACTGACTAAGGGGGATACTGTCTTTAATACCCGTACCGGTAAGAAAGTAAAAGTCGGGCGTCTGGTTCGTATGCATTCCGATGATATGGAAGACATAGATTCCTGCGGTCCCGGTGATATCGTGGCTCTGTTTGGTGTTGATTGTGCCTCGGGTGATACTTTTACCGATGGTAAGATCACTTGTTCAATGAGTTCCATGCATATCCCAGAGCCTGTTATTTCACTCGCTATTATTCCCAGTGACAATAAGGCTCAGATTAATATGTCCAAGGCCCTTAACCGGTTTACCAAAGAGGATCCGACATTTAAGACTTTTGTTGATCATGAAACCAGCGAGACCATTATCTCCGGTATGGGTGAATTACACCTTGAGGTCTATGTTGAGCGAATGAAACGAGAGTACGGTGCTGAAGTTGAAGTTGGTGCTCCTCAGGTTGCCTATCGTGAGACCATCTCTGCCCGTGCAGATTTTAACTACACCCACAAAAAACAGACTGGTGGCTCTGGTCAGTTTGGTCGGGTTTCCGGTTATATGGAGCCACTGGAAGAGGGTGAATACGAATTTGAGGATAAAATCGTCGGTGGATCTATTCCACGTGAATTTATTTCATCCTGTGATAAAGGGTTCATCAAGAGTATGGCGAAAGGAACTCTTTGCGGTTCGCCGGTTACCGGGGTGCGTTGTGTAATTACCGACGGTTCTTTCCATGCCGTCGATTCCTCGGATTTGGCTTTCGCGCTTGCTTCTGCTGGTGCATTCAGAGAAGGATACGCAAAAGCTAAGCCCGCGATTATGGAACCCATAATGAAGGTTGCCGTTGAAGGGCCCTCCGAGTTCCAGGGTTCTGTTATGGGAAGTATCAACCAGCGTCGTGGTATGATCATCGGTACCACTGAGGAAGGAACCTATACAGTGGTTGAGGCGGAAGTACCTCTTTCTGAAATGTTTGGCTATTCCACAGCGCTGCGTTCCCTGACTCAGGGGAAAGCTGAGTTTACCATGGAATTTGCAAGTTTCAGGCCCGTTCCCAAGAGTGTCAGCGAAGAATTGGTTAAGAAATATCAGGATGAGAAAAAAGAAAAATAGAGTTTTCTGTTCTGGATAAGGTACAATGATTTTTGTTTCGGGCAGTTTTGCTGTCTGTCAAGGTGAGCCCGAATGGCTGCCGCAAATGACTATATAAGAGGTATTACCATGGGAAAAGAAGACCTGGTATCAAACAATCCGTTACGGGCTTTAGGCCTTGAAAAAGAAGATGGTAATGATGGCCGCCGTGTTGGTCTGGTTATGGCGCGTGCTGGTCTAGGAAAAACAGCAATTCTTGTTCAGATTGCCATGGATTCCATGCTCCGTGATAACAAGGTTCTCCATGTCGCTATTGGTGAAGGTTTGGAAAAAACCAGAACCTGGTATGACGATATTCTTGGACTGATGAATCAGGACCAAAATGTTGAGAACTTTCAGCAGATTGTCGATTCAGTTATGCAGAATCGTATGATTATGACATTCAAAGAGAATAGCTTTAGTGCTGCGACTCTTGAGGAGCGCATGGAAGATCTTTCTCAACAGGGGATCTTCAAGGCTGACTGTCTGGTTGTTGATGGTTTTGATTTCACAAAGGAAGATAGTGCTTCTGCCTTGAATGAATTGAAAGGCTTTATGGAAAAAAATGATCTGAAAATGATCTGGTTTTCTGCAGTCAGCCATCGGGAAGATGATAGGGTCAGTGCCAATGGCGTTCCTGCCCCATGTCACGAAGTTGACGATGCTTTTGACACTGTTCTTCTTATTTCACCGGAGGACGGTGACCTGAGACTGAAGACTTTAAAGTGTTCCGCAGCATGCTCTGTGGATGCTGGCAAGTCTTTGATCCTTGATCCCGCAACCATGCTGATTAAGAAGGCGTAAGTTTTATCGAGAGTTGCACTTTTTTAAACTGAAGTCGTAAGGCGGGTATTTCCAACAGGAAGTGCCCGCCTTTTTTTTGCTTTTAACCGCAAACCCAAAACCTAAAACCCCACACCGATCTCCCATGCAATTTCGACCCTGTATAGATCTTCACAATGGTAAAGTAAAACAGATTGTCGGTTCAACCCTGAACGACGATGACCCCGAAAGTCTCCAAACGAATTTTACAGCAAGTCATCCTTCGTCGTGGTTTGCAAATCGCTATCGTCAGGATAATCTGACTGGTGGCCATATTATCAAGCTTGGCCCAGGAAATGATGAGGCGGCAACGGATGCACTTGCTGCCTGGCCTGGAGGTATGCAGGTCGGAGGCGGAATAACGGCAGAGAATGGTAAGGAATGGCTCGACAAAGGGGCGTCACACGTTATCGTCACTTCCTATGTGTTTTCAAATGGTCGTGTGGACAGCAATCGACTGCAAAAACTCGTTCAGGCAGTGGGGAGGGAGAATCTGGTACTTGATCTCAGTTGTCGTCGCAAAGGGGATGACTATTATATCGTGACGGATCGCTGGCAGAATTTTACCGATGTCATTATCAGCCAGGAAATATTAGAGCAGTTTGCCGGGCTCTGTGATGAATTTCTTATCCATGCCGCGGATGTTGAAGGACAATGCAATGGAATTGAAACTGAGCTGGTGAAGAGACTGGCAGAGTGGAGCACTATCCCCACCACCTATGCCGGCGGGATTAAAGATATCAAGGATATGGAATTGATTGCTGATGTTGGCAAGAACAGATTACATGCCACTGTGGGAAGTGCGTTGGACATTTTTGGCGGGAGTGGTATGACATACGAAGAGGCTGTGAGTTTCCATCAGGGGCATATCTAGAGATGGTGGAAGGGAAACAGATTGAAAAGAACGATGGTCTGGTTGAATTAAGAATCAAAATCCCTGAACATCTTTATCGCGCTTACCAACGATGTTCCTGGATTATCACTCATGAAACCGGACGTGAGCAGCTCGATATTATGGAAGAGATGGTTGTGGATTTTCTGGTCAAGAATGAATGCTGACGATCTGCCCTTCCTGAAGACAGCAGGAGGTATGTGTGCAAAAGAATTCGATTGGTGATTTATTAAAAAAGACATGGATTCCCTATGTTGTACCCTTTGCTCTTTTTTTACTTCTGACTGAACCAGCCCGTTACTTTCCAGCGCTGGTGCCATACCTCTATATCACAAAAACTGTGCTTGTCGGGGGATTGCTCTGGTTTTGGCGTCATAAATATATTGATGATTTTTCCTCCGGGTTGTCACTTGGTGAATTTTTGGTTGCACTGTTTTGTGGCTTACTTGTATTGGTTCTGTGGATAGCACCGGAGGGGTATTTGTATCAGTTTGATCCCGGAACTGGATTTAATCCATACGCCATGACGGAATCCAAGTGGGCAGCAATCGGATTGATTGCAATACGACTGATTGGTGCCTCCGTTGTTGTACCGATTATGGAAGAGCTGTTCTGGCGATCCTTTTTGATGCGTTATCTTATTGATGTCGATTTTCGTTCCGTTGCCATGGGGGCTTTTACATGGTTGTCATTTCTGGGGGTGGCAATTTTATTTGGCCTGGAACACCATCGGATCATCGTTGGCATACTAGCAGGTTTGTTGTATGGCGCATTGCTGCTTCGTCAAAAGAAGTTAAGAGGCGTGGTGATTGCCCATGGTGTGACAAATCTTGGGTTGGGAATCTATGTTGTAATAACTGGTAACTGGGCCTTCTGGTAGCCTGTTTCCTATACATCCTTGGTCAGGTGGAGAATGACTTCATTGGCAAGTGTCAGTCCGAAAATCCCGGTGATGGTTGGCAATGATCCTAGTACATTACGTTTCCTCCCCCTGTCCTCATAGGCAGATGCTGGTTGTGTTGTTTCTTCCGGTCCCTGATAGATGAATTCCACACGTTCAGTGGAGTAAATACACTGTATGCCACCCTCCACCCCCTGACGTCGCAGGCGGTTTCGAACATGTTTGGCCAGTGGGCAGTGATTCGATGTCATGATGTCGCCCATTTTAATTTTTGAGGGATCTGTTCGCAGGGCTGCACCCATGGAGGAGTATGTTGCGATCCCTCGTTTATGGGCACCAACCAGAAGCTGAATCTTGGGGTTCAAGGAGTCAATGGCATCTATCAGGATATCCGGAGCCGGTGCCAGTATATCGTCCAGAGTATCCTCGGCGGCGAACAGCTCTAAGGCTTCCACCTGACACTGTGGATTAATAAGAGCTATTCGTTCCTTTGCTGCTTCCACTTTTGTTTGCCCGATGCTGCTTTCAAGGGCTAATATCTGGCGGTTAATATTTGATGGCTGAATGGTGTCAAAGTCCACTAGGCGTAGTCGACCAATACCCGCTCTTGCCAGTCCTTCTGCGGCATAGCCTCCAACTGCTCCGAGTCCCACTATGGCAACCATAGCTTGTTGCAGTATATTAAATTTATTGTCACCTAAAAAACAGCGCGTTCTTGTGAATCGTTCCATGGAAATATAGTCTATCCTGTTGGTGTGAAAATATTGCTATCGTTCTATGCAGGTGTATATTATGCAAGGTATTCAAGATACAAAATTTCAGCAACCTGTATCGTAACTATTCACCGAAACTGAGTTTGATTCGGAATTGCATAACGAATACGCTGGTAGGAAACTGGGGACATGACCCAATTCGTCTTTGTCTTCTGAATTGGGATCGTGTCCGCAGTTTCCGAATAAATATTGTGTCGTTCAATAGCTTGGTGGATAGTTACCCTGTATCGATATTGAATCGATTGAAAAAACACGTTGGGCTTGCTCTTAAAATGTGACGGTAGAATTGAAAGATTTTGGTATTCCCTGTGGTAAGACTGGCAGCCGGGAAAGACGGATATTTAATTACAGATTGTAGCTTGTTGCATCCACCTCTTTCCTTGACCTCCTTTTCCGCTTGCTATACAATAAAAAAGAATACTGTTCGTTTTGTTGTAGTTATGTCGTTGATTTTTTAAATAATATGGTGAGTTAAGTGATGGAAGTAGATGGCGCAGCCAATAAAAAAGCCATAAACAAATTTATTAAGCGAATGCCAAGTCTTTCCACCACCGTGGGAAAGGTGATGGAGATTTGTAGCCGCACCGATGCCTCTCCAAATGAGTTGAATAAGGTAATCTCACTTGATCCAGTTCTTACCGGTCAGGTGCTTAAACTCATAAATTCAGCCTATTATTCTTTGTTGAATAAGGTGACTTCACTTACTCGTGCGATCACCATGCTTGGCATGAATACGGTCAAAAATATGGCCCTGAGCACTGCTATTATACGGTCTGTATCCGGTGCCAAAAAATCAAAGTCCCTTCCAACTAAAAAATTCTGGGCCCATTCCATTGCCACCGGAGTGTGTGCCAAGTTGTTGGCCAAGGCTAATGGGGTTCCGGTGATGGAATGCGAAGAGTATTTTGTTGCCGGACTCCTCCATGATCTTGGAAAAATTCCATTTGGTGATGAGTATATCGATGTTTTACAGAGGGTGCAGAAGGAATATCTTCCGCTTATTGAGGTAGAACGTGATCTCCTTGGGGTTGATCATCAAGAAGTGGGGCGGTTAATCGCTGAAAAATGGAAGCTGAATGATGCTATGTCCAGCGCCATAGCATTTCATCATGATGTTGAAGCAGCGCCTGAAGAACATCGGGTACGTGCTGCCTATGTGGGCCTTGCCAATATGTATGCGAATATCCTTGATCTGGGGTATGCGGGAGATCCTTTTCCTGCTGAAGAGGGGGCGGATAAAATGCTGGAAATTACTGGTCTGACCTGGGATATGTTTGGAGAAGTTGCCGCAAATGTCGAAGAAGAGATTGAGAAGGCACAGGTTTTTCTTCAAAGTTAAGGAGCATAGGAAAAAGAATGATGAAGGTGAAACTCTGGGGTGTCAGGGGGTCCATTCCCTGTCCAGGTCCTCAAACCATGAAGTATGGTGGCAATGGTGCCTGTATGGAGCTGCGAGTTGATGGCAGGGATGAAATTATTGTTATTGATGCCGGTTCCGGGGTTCGGGAACTTGGTAATGCCCTTGTAGCAAATGACCTTTCCAATGGCCCATTGAATATTGCCCTGTATCTTTCCCATACCCATTGGGATCATATTATGGGCTTTCCCTATTTTACTCCAATATATATTCCCGGAACACGAATGACGGTGCATGGCCCTGTGTCCTATGAAGATGATCCGTTAAAGGATGTTGTGGGCGGGCAAATGAAGTATCGTTATTTCCCAATCAATGTCGGTGAACTGGCTTCTGATATTGAATACAAACGATTGGGTGAAGAACCGAATATGGATTTGGGTGATGGCTTGCTTTTAAGCACTAAGTTTTTAAACCATCCCATCACTGCTCTTGGTTATCGCTTCGAGTATCGGGGGAAGGTGTTCTGTACCTGTTATGATCACGAACCCTATCGCAACTTATTTATTACTGATCCTGATCATCCGGAATATGATGAGGCGATGGCCTATGAAGGTGAAGAGGTTGCCCAGGAACAGAATCAGGCTGTGGAAGAGTTTTTCAAAGGAGCTGATTTACTGATACACGATTCTCAATATACGGCTGAAGAATATAAAACCAAAGTCAACTGGGGGCACTCGACCTTTGAGTGGGCAATTGCTGCGGCGAATCGGGCGGGAGTGAAAAGACTTGCTTTGTTTCATCACGATCCGGATCGTACCGATGCGCAAATTGACGAGATGGCCAAAACCTATTGTGAGCCTGGGAAATACGGTGATACCGAGGTGTTTTTTGCCACAGAAAGGTCGGAGATTATTGTTTGAGATAATACGATCTGTGTTGCTATGATCTGTTTCTGATTCGTGCCACGGTATTATAATCAGGCTGGTATAGGATTGCAGGCACCTCAGGTTGTTCAATAAATAGATCGTTTCCAAATGGAGTCGACTGAACATTCCTGT
Source organism: uncultured Desulfocapsa sp. (assembly GCA_964538055.1). Classification (GTDB taxonomy): domain Bacteria; phylum Desulfobacterota; class Desulfobulbia; order Desulfobulbales; family Desulfocapsaceae; genus Desulfocapsa. The sequence goes on from CAZIDU010000010.1 coordinate 54,234, forward strand.
TATAGGCTTCAATCAGAAGGCGTTCCAGATTTACAGTATCCTCAATGTTGTAGGCGAGAAGTGTTTCCAGCGCTTTTTCATTGTTATTGTTGATATAATCCTGCCAGAGAAGAACGGCAAAATAGCCATCGATGCCATCAAGCGTTCCCCTGTCTATCCCAAGTTGTTTTTCACAACCCTTAAGGCCCCCCTTGAATCCAAGTTTTGCCAGGATATAGCGCAGATCGATATGGGCATGGGTGAGTCTGGTGTGGAAGTAGCGTTCGAGTACCGGGATATCAAAGCCCTTGCCATTATAGGTGACCAATATCTCATAGTTCCAGATATCTTTTTCAAAATCTTCCAGATTTCTGCCGTTTATATAACAGTGTACGTCGCAGCCGTCATAGAGGGCAATGGTGGTGATTTCAGCATTTGGGCCAAGACCTGTGGTTTCAATGTCAAGGTATGCTGTACGATTCCGGAAGTGGGAGAAGAGTCGCCACTGCTCGTTGGCAGGTAAGCGCTTACTGAAGAAGTCGGGCCCCTTGTCAAGTTCAGTAAGGGATGTTTGCAGTAAGCTGGCAAGTTGTGGCAGGGAACTATTTGGAAGTCTTACCGGTGGCGTGTCTGACCACTGAGACCAGTTTTGGATGCCCGCCTGCCAGAGGTTTTCTTCGGTTTTTACGCCAATCCCTGGCAGATGAATAAAACTGTGAGTGAGCATATTGCTTTGTACCGGTTTGAAGCGAAGGAATCAAAAAAAAAGCCTGCAATTCAAAAGAGAAGAGCAGGCAAATAAAAAAATGAATATATGTAAAACAGGAGGAAATGAAACCATTTAAGGCTTCATTTCCTCCTGTGGTATACTGTTGTTAAGCAATGGCTTTAGCAGTAGGAAGATCCTTTTACCAAGATCGTAAAAGTGATGCAAGACTTTTTTTTATGCTCTGGCTCTTTTTGTCAGGAATTACTTGTAGAGGCAGATATAACTGGTCTCTTTTTTTATACGAACACCAAATTTAACGTCTTTAGCAACTTCGAAACTTTCTCCGGCCTGAATTGTTTTCCATGTGTCAGTTTCAGGGAGTTTGATGTCCATACTTCCGGAAACGACGGACATGATTTCAACTGATCCTGTTCCGAATTCGTATTCACCCACGGCCATAACGCCGACGGTTGCAGGTCCTTCTTCACTGGTAAAAGCGATTGATGTTACTTTTCCATCAAAATATTCATTGGTTGTAAACATGATTGAGCCTCTTTTTTTTTGTTGTAGTGAAAACTGCTTGTTGACGAGTGGGGAGCAGTACTCTTTTTTACAGAAGTTGTAAATGTTCTTTGCTATTCAGCGGGGCACGATGTTCCCCTAACTTCTGAGCTGTAACTGTTCAGAAGTGCCACAAAAACTCGAAAGAGTGCCCCGCAATTTCTTCAAGGGCTAATAGCTAACTTTTTTCCGTGCAGTTTTGAGCTGGCCCCGTTGTTTTTTTCCTTCAATCCGTCTTTTTTTGGCTGCCTTTCCTGGTCGGGTAGGGCGTCGTTTCTTGAACTGTATAGCTGCCTGGGAAATGAGTTCTTTGAGGCGCTCTAATGCATCTTCTTTGTTCTGTTCCTGGCTCCTGTATTGTTGCGCCTTAAGCACAAGTATCCCTTCTTTACTTATCCTCTGATCCTGCATGGCAAGGAGTCTGGTTTTAATTCTTTCCGGAAGAGAAGATGCTGCAATGTCAAAGCGCATATGAACAGCCGAGGAAACTTTATTAACGTTTTGCCCGCCTGCTCCACGGGAGCGAACAAATTTTAGCTCGATTTCTTGTTCAGGAATACTTACACTGTCGGAGATGCGTAACATAATAGATTCTTCCGGTGGAGATTATTGCAATTTCGGTTATGGATAAAAATAGTACAAAAACAAATATTGTTCTGATCGGCATGGCTGGCGCCGGAAAAAGTACCGTTGGTAAAAAACTCGCTGAGCTTCTAGGACTTGCCTTTGTTGATACGGATAGTCTGATTGAAGAAGATCAGGGCTTGCCATTACAGGAAGTACTGAACACTCTCGGTGTTCAGGAGTTCCGCAAGGTGGAAGAAAAAGCCCTTCTTTCAATAGGCCACAGGCAGCATGTTCTTGCAACGGGTGGCAGTGCTATTTATAGCCAGGTTGGTATCAGTCACCTGCAAAAAACTAGCATAATGGTGTTACTTGACGTCGAGTTGGCAACTTTGAAAAAGCGGGTCGGAGATTTCAGTGGTCGCGGGCTGGTTAAGACAGCTAATCAGAGCTTTGATGAAGTTTTTGCAGAACGTCAGCCTCTTTATGCAAAAAATGCAAATCTTATCATTGATTGTAGTGACCGATCTGTCTCCGATATCTGTAAATCCATTATGGCCCAAGTTTCAGATACCTTCTATCATTTTTGAGCAAGATATGCTAGGGTGCTTTCCTTTGAAAAAATACAAATTCATCACATATAGAATAACTTAAATTAATAGAGGTTTTTTCATGACACAGGCAAAAAGAGGTGACAAGGTTCAGGTGAACTATAAGGGATATCTTGAGGATGGTACAATATTTGATTCATCCGAAGGAAAAAAACCATTGGATGTCGTTCTCGGATCCGGTGCAGTAATTCCCGGATTTGATGCGGCTCTTGACGGTATGGAAGTGGGCGATAAGAAAACCGTTACCATTCCAATGGATCAGGCCTATGGCAATCATAATGCAGAGATGGTAATGCAAGTGCCTAAAAGTGAGATACCACCAGATTTGAAACCTGAAATTGGACAGAAACTTCAGGTTGGTGGAGCTGCTGGTGAACTGATGACCGTTGAGGTGCTTGATTTGACCGATGAATTTATTGTGCTCGATGCAAATCCTCCCCTTGCAGGAAAAGACCTTATCTTTGATCTGGAATTAGTTGCCATTGTGTAACCATTCAGAAGCATCCCATCTTCGTCCATTCTAGCCTGCTTACATATAACTTCATATGCTGCGCAGGCTATAATTAACGAATACGAGGCACTTCTAAACAGTTACAGTTCAGAAGTTAGGGTAATATCGTGCCCCGCTGAAGTTACGCTATTGTATAAGTTCCTTGCTGTGAGGTGTGAGGTGTGAGGTTGTCCGAATGGTCAACTATGCTCCTCACTCCTCACTCCTGCAGAGCGTCCAGCCAGCCAGCCGGTGGAAAAAGCTGCCTGGAGATTGTATCCGCCGGTATTGCCATTCAGATCCAGAACCTCTCCTGCCAGATATAAGCCTGAAATAATTTTTGATTCCATGGTTCTTGGATTCACCTCTTTGAGATTTACGCCCCCTGCTGTAACTATGGCTTCTTTGAAGGAGCGATAGCCGCTCACTTCCAACTGTAAATCTTTGAGCCAGTGTAGCAATTTCTTTCGTTCTTTTTTTGAGATTTCTCCGGCCAGGCGATTGGCTGGAATGGCTGTCTGCTCCAGACAAAACGGAACCAGCTGTGCAGGAAGAAGGCCGCGTAAAACATTCTGAAAGTCTTCCTTATTCCGTTTTTCAAAATCCCGAATTAGCCGGGCATCCAGCTTTTCCCGACTCAGCGCTGCTTTTAGATCCACTGCCAGGATCACTTTTTCTCCTTTCCGTCGTGCATCCACTGCATCGCCGCTGAGTGTCAGAATAGTCGGACCACTGAGACCGGTTTGTAGAAAATGTAATTCTCCAAAGAGTTTCCGTCTCATTTTTCCATTGATAAAGAGCTGAACTCCGATATTGCGCAGTTCAAGTCCAACAAGGGCGGCAGGGATACCGTTTTGTATCTCAAGAGGAACGAGAGCCGGTCGAATGGGAATAAGAGTATGGCCATTTTTTTTAGCCAGAGCATAGCCGTCTCCCGTTGAGCCTGTGGCAGGATAGGATGCTCCTCCCGTGGCAATAATGACACTGTCGCAGGATATGGTTCCCTGCCTGGTGACAATACCTGTAACGTTACTGTTACTGGTAAGGATATCTTTCACCGGGGAATCGTTGTGAATTTCGACTTTCAACTTTGAAAGCCAGGTAAGGAAGACTTTCAGAATATCTGGGGCTTTGCCACTTGTGGGGAAGTACCTGCCACCACGCTCAAGGGTGACAGGAAGCCCATTTTCCTTAAAAAATAGGATGAGTTCGTTTGAAAAGAAACGGGAAAAGGCTTGTCGTAGAAAACGGCCGTTTTTGCCAAAGTGTTCGATGAATTCTACAACGGGAGCACTGTTTGTAATGTTGCAGCGTCCTTTGCCGGTAATGCAGATTTTACGGCCTGGACGTTGCATCTTCTCAAGAAGAATTACTCGTGCCCCGGCCATGGCTGCCTGGCCTGCTGCCATAAGACCCGCTGCGCCTGCGCCAATAACGACGACTGTCTTTCTGCTCATTTGCTGTCTTCCCTGTATCGCTTGATACCCTGTAGAATAAGTGGGGCGTGGTTTGATGTGAAAAAAGGTGGGTCCCGTTGCAGTATGCCACGGATTGTTGGGTCTGTCTTGAATTCGTTGGACAGGAAATTTCGTACTGCTTTTCGATCCCAGCCTTTTGGGTGGTGAAAATCAGAATAGAGTCCCAAATCTCCACCTGAAAAATCCATGACTTCCAGAGTGTCTGTCTCTGCACTGTTTTGTGGCAGGTTAAAAACCGCCAGGTTTAAGAATGTAATGGCTTCGGCATTTCGTATTGTGAAGTTGAGGGTTTGCCGGGCCTCTCCATGGGATTCCGTCGGGGTTCCAAAGAGCAGGTACACATATGTTGCAATTCCCGCACGACGTAGGGCAGTAAGGGATTCTTCAACCATTTTCAGGTCGATCCCTTTGTCCATGGCGTCGAGCACTTCCTGGGAGCCGGATTCAATACCGAGTTTTAGAAGAACACAGCCGGATTTTCGGAGTTTCCTGCAAAAGTTGAGATCTGTGAGTTCCTGGCTGACCCGGGCAAAACCATACCAGTCAGCACCCGGTGGTTCCACTATCATCTGTTTCATCAGGGAAGGTGCCACCGCATTGTCTAGCATATGGATGAGACGTGGCTTATATGTGGCCACCAAGTGGCTCAGGTCATCCATAACCTGTTCCGTGGACAGCTTTACGTATGGGCTTCCCTCTGCTTTTTCCGGACAGAAAGAGCACCTGTTCCAGTAGCAACCAGTGGATGCACTGTAGGGTAAAATTAGGCCTGGGGAGAGATAGAGATCCAGTGGCAGGTCTGAAAAATCAGGTGGTTGGTGTCTGGGAACCCCATGATTGCCGAAAATTTTCAGCAATGGCACTTCACCCTGTCCTGCTATCATATGGTCGAAGATCTCTGTAAATGGATTTATCCATAGGGGACTTCGCAACCATGAGGTGATCAGGCCGCCGCCGACAATAATTGTAAGTGCCGGGTGTTCTTTTTTGAGCAGGCCGGCAAGGGCAAAGGCGGGAAGGGCCTGACTGAGGTAGTTTAGAGAAATGCCGATGTACTGGCACTCGGTTTCAACAAGAATATTGCTCAGTCGTTTCTGAAAAAAGGGAAAGAAAATATTGTCCTGGTAGTTTTCTGCAGCCTGAAGCAGATCCTGACTCTGATGTGGGGAAAGCTGTGCGTCTTGATAGTCTGCAAGACTGACGTTGACAGCAGATTCGCCGCAACTCTGGTTCACTGCCCGATTAAGATCACGTACTGTTCTCTGGTACCGGTCACTGTTTCCGTAAAGAGTTTCACTGCGAAGGTGTTGCAGGTTGCTTTGGACATTCTTCAAGGCTCGTTTGCTCCAGGTATCCACAGGGGTTTGCTTCAAGCCAAGTAAATAGAGCTGTCCTTCGAGGTTTGCATCCCAGATGCGGCATTTTTGACCGTTGCCGCGCAGAAATCCAGCGATGCGGGTAACACCAGCGGGTGGTTCGCATGCCTTGGCGAGTGGTGGGAATATCAGGAGCACTGCAGGATATCAAGTGATCAGGAGAAGGCACTGTTGGCTATTTTACCAAGAAAAATTCTGGTACAGAGAAAAATATTTCTGGACGTATCCCCTGCCTGAATGCGGAGTAAGCCTTCGCGGATAATGATTTTCTTGAGGAGTTCCCTGCCGTTTGACTCGTTATAATAGATGTCAGAGTCAAGGATGTCGCTGACAACATCGGCCTCTGTCTGATCAATGATAAGTTGCATGCCGATCTTAAGAAATTCATCATTGACACTTCCAAGATTATCTTCCAGTGAGAGGAATCCCCGTTTCTTGGCTTGTGCGCCCAGTTCTTTAAGGGTAACGATCAGTGGAATCAAAGATTCTTGGTCTTCTTTGCTGCAGGCGGCTTTAGCTGCCAATGCTAAATCTCGTAACATTGTTATCCTTTAAGTATGGTCATGTAAGGTGGTAGTCTACGTTAACAGTCATCGTATATTACCATAATTTGATTGCTTCGTATAATAGTTTGACTGTCTTCGAATCTTTTTTCTGCTTTTTTTTTGTAAAAAGGATGACAAGAATAGAGACTGTTGCTAGATGTTAAAAGTTATACTTATGTAACTTTTTTTTAATTTTTCGGAGGTAGCACATGCTCATTTTTATGAGAAAACTCACCCCTTTTTTTCTCGTCTTTTTCACACTCTGTTTTGTTGAGGCCGGTATCATGGCAGACTACTCCGATGCCCGGTCTCGCGGCGGCGGCCGGTCTTTTCGTTCCACACCAACAAAAAAAGCACCAGTTACCCAAAAACAGCAGCCAGCCGGACAACAAAAATCGGGCATGAGTCGTGGTTTGATGGGTGGTTTACTTGGCGGCGCACTGGGTGGAATGCTCCTTGGTAGTATGTTTGGAATGGGTGGTTCCGGTATGGGACTGCTTCCCATGCTCCTACTCGGTGTTGTGGGTTATTTTTTGTACAAGAGGTTCACAGCTCGTCCTTCAAGTGGAACCCCTCCCGGTTATCAGGCACCGCCTCAGAATAATAATGTCTTTAAGGGAAGTTTTGGTGGCAATGATTCTGCACCTCAGGGCGGATTTACTCCCCCTCCTGAAGTTCCTGAAAGATCCAGTCTGGAAGAAGGACTGGACGTCATCTGGATAGGTGATCCCGCTTTTGATACAGACTATTTTCTGGAAGTGGCCTCGGACGTATTTTTTAAGGTTCAGGCCGGTTGGATGCGGCGTGATCTCAGTTCCTACAAGCACCTTTTGGGGGAACAGCTTGCCTCCGAATGTGCTACTCAGTTTGCTGAGATGGAATCTAAAGGAGAGCTTAATAAGCTTGAAAATATCTCCATCCGCAATGTTGAAATTGTGGCTGCCGGATCTGAGAGTGGTGAGGATTTTATGACGGTTCTTTTTACTGCTAATCTTCTCGATTATACCGTGGATGATACGAGCGGTGCTTTGATTTCAGGCAGTGATACCGAGCCTGTGAAATTTGCTGAAGAGTGGAGCTGGGCTCGGCCTTTAGGTACACAGGACTGGAAGCTAGAGGGAATCAAAGAAGTATAGGGTCGAAATTATGTCCCCTGAAGGTGTGGAATCAGGGAATGAACATTTGTAACTATTCACCGAAATTGAGTTTGAGCCGGAATTGAATAACGAATAAGCTGGTAGGAAACTGGGGACATGATCCAATTCGCCTTTGTCTTTTGAATTGGAATCGTGTCCCCAGATTCCGGGTAAGCATTGCGCCGTTTCATAGCATGGTGAATAGTTATGAACATTTTAACTAACCCCGAACTGTTACAGTATTGTGACTCACAGTCGCTTGTACACGCTGTGAGTCTACTGAGGCATTCTTTGATATTGCCTACGGGGTGAGTAATGAGTAATTTGAGAACGGGATGATATCTTAAGTAGTAGATCACTCTTTATTGTTAAACGGTTGCCTCAACTTCCAACCTGACCATTTTTACATGAGTTCTGCCCTCTGAGTCGACTTACCGGTTTCACGGCAAAGCCGGTGTATCGGTCAGAAGATACCGATGGGGAGCCTCTGGAGTATGAGAAGATTGAACTTCCAGAACTTCCTCTGATATCAAGAGCAGAAGAATGGGGGGTATCTGTAAGGGCTGTGCCAGGGAACTATCATTGCTATGGCTCCTACAGTCAAATCAGGAAGGAGATCGTGCTTGCCAGTCCTGATGAGTCAGTACTCTTTCATGAGCTTGCTCATCATGCGATAAAGCAACTTCTCTTCTGTAAATTCGACTATTCCTTTCGGGATTATCAG
>CAZIDU010000011.1:0-40710 GCA_964538055.1 uncultured Desulfocapsa sp.
GTGTTTTGGGCTCTGCTACCTACAGAGGCTATGCACTTATTATACGAATTCAGCCCATTTGAATTATTTCCTTATAGTTATAGCGTTTTATGATATGCTATTTTTACATCTGTTCCCTTCGCCACCATTATAAAAATAAAAGGTGTTTTGTGTCTCCTGAAATTGAACTGTTAGCCATTCTCTTCATCTTCGGAGGTGCTTTATGGTACAGTATCAGGTTTATCAAAAACGGTATTCTGGACATTGTTGAAGGGTATAAAATCAAGAATAAAGTCATTGTTGTTAAAGGTGTATGGAAAATCATTGTTATACCATTGGGCGCTGTTGGAGTTTGGGTATTGTGGTTGTCTTTTATTAAGATGTGTTATTTTTGTCATTAATCTTATGGAATCAAAGAGAAATAAAGAGATAGCAATTAGGGTGTTACGGGGATCAGTGTATGAGGATGTTGGCATAGAATACGATATCAGCAGGGAACGAGTCTTTCAAATAGTGAAGAGAATACTGCTTAGAATTGATTTCGCAAACACACAGCCATTTGATATTCACGCGTTGCGGAAAGATAGTGATAGGTTGATTCATAAAATACGCATTTCGGCTAATCATATAACAATTAAGAAAATCATATCGGGTGGTCAAACAGGCGCAGATCAGGCAGGTCTTGATGTTGCCATTAAACACATTATTTCTCATGGTGGCACTATCCCCAAAGGTCGTATGACAGAAGATGATATTCTTGATCCAAAATACAATCTTGACGAAATGAGCACCCAATCCTACCCAAAGCGTACAGAGAAAAATGTTCTTGATTCTGATGGGACTGCGATCCTTACTCATGGTAAACTTACAGGCGGTTCTTTGCTGACTCGCAAGAAGGCCACGCAGCACGACAAGCCTGTTTTGCACCTCAATATGTCTACGCTGGACATTGATGCAGCTGTGAAGCACTTAAGGGCTTTTGTAACGGGTTATGGGATAGATGTTCTTAATGTCGCAGGATCACGAGCAAGTAAGGATTCTGAAATTTACAGTAAGACTTTTGCTGTCGTTGAGGGTGCAATAGCGTATTAAAAATATGAAAAATATTAAATTTCAACTCCTCACCTACTTACTCCTTCTCGTTGGCTTATTACTGCCGATACAATGCATAGCAAAAGGTAATGTACGGCAAGAGATAAGACCCTCGATGGTAAGGATTTATGCAACACAGATTGATCCTGATTACCAGAACCCATGGCGATTAAAGACCGCTCAACAAGCCAGTGGTTCTGGAACCGTAATAGCCAATAATAAAATCATTACCAATGCCCATGTGGTCAGTAATAGCAGATTTATTCAGGTTCGCAGTTTCGGAGAAGCTAGAAAATTTAAGGCACAGGTTGTAGCAGTCTCACACGAGGCAGATCTGGCTCTTCTCGCAGTTGATGATGAATCCTTTTTCGATGATATAGCTCCACTTCAATTAGGTGATCTTCCTAAACTACAGGACAGCGTTCTCGTATATGGTTTTCCAAAAGGTGGAGATAATCTTAGTATCACAAAGGGCGTTGTATCCCGGATAGAGCATAGTGAATATGCACATAGTTCTCAGAATCTATTAGCGGTGCAAATTGATGCTTCTATTAACTCTGGAAACAGTGGTGGAGCAGTAATAAATGATGGAAAGATTGTGGGTGTAGTAATGCAGTCTATTGCTGATGCACAGAATACCAACTATGCTGTTCCTGTATCGATTATTCAACACTTTTTGACTGATATGGAAGATGGAAATTACGATGGTTTTCCTACTCTATCTATACAACTTCAGCCATTAGAGAACAAGAACCTTAAATTAAAATACGGCCTTCCTGTTGATCAAACTGGAGTTCTGGTTGCCAAAATCGTTGATGATTCAACCACCGGCGGACTTTTGAAGTTGTATGACATTTTACTGGGTATTGATGGGCATCCTATTGCTGATGACAGCACTATTGAATTCAGGGCAAACGAAAGAACTAGTGTGGATTATTACACTCAATTGCATCAGGTCGGAGAGGTCTGTGAGTTAGATATTTTTCGTGATGGTAAGAAACACCATATTCAGGTTGAAATGACTGTTGGCAGATATTTTCAAGTGCCTCGTGAGCAGTATGATGTATTGCCAGCATATTATATCTTTGGTGGATTTGTTTTCAGCCCTCTTACTACGAATTATCTGCATTCATGGGGGGCTGATTGGCGTGTTAATGCTCCTGTAGAATTGCGCTACTTGCATGAAAAAGCGTACTGGCAAAAGGATAAAAAGGAACTGGTGAATCTCGTTAGTGTGCTACCACATGACATCAACGTAGGCTATCATCGTATTGCTGATCTGGTCATTGCTGAGGTTGATGGTGTTCCACTTAAAGGTCTGGATCATATGACTTCACTGGTTGAGAATAGTGCCTCTGAGGACAGTTTGGTTGAAATTAAGACCAAGGGTGGTGTCATTATCCTTGTCAATAAAGACGAAGCAGAAAAGACCCATGAAAGCATTCTAAGACGATATGGTGCTTTGGGGAATCGCGGTGGTGAATGATCTGTAATATTATAAATATATTTGGATGCTATGAGTGAGACAAAACAGGATACAGAAAAGAAACACAAGGGGATTTCCAGAATTGATCAGGATTCTAAGCATACTCATGGGTGGTATGTTCGTGTTAGATTTCAGGGGCAGACTAAATCAAAATTCTTCTCTGATAAAAAGTTAAGCGGTCGGGAGAAAGGTTTGAAATCTGCAATAGCGTGGCGTAATAATACGGAAAAAATACTTGGAAAAGCACGAACCAATAAACATATTTGTACAGTTCCCAATGCGATTACTGGTGTTGTTGGCGTAACTTTAAACGAAAAATATAATAGGTATGAAAGCAGTTGGATTAAGCCCAATGGTAAGCAAATAAGAAACTCTTTTTCCGTTAGTAAGTATGGCAAAGAAGATGCATTTTTAAGGGCATGTACCCTGCGTCATGAAAAGGAACAAATACGGTTGACTAGTGATAGTAGTTGTAATTAATGCCATAATTCAAACTGACAATTGACAGACTCCCAGGTGGGAGTATGTCAATTCACTCTCAGATCATCTCAGCAAGCTCCAACAACCGAATAAACTCAGCTCTATACCCTTCCCTATCGGTGCCCCTTCCATCACGAGCCAAATCAAGTAAACTTGCATAAGTCAAACTGCCAATATACTCCGATCTTCGCAACATCATAGAAAAACCGGCTACCGCCCCAGCAAAACGAAAATCTTTACTGGTTTTTTCAAGAGAAACATCACGATCTCGAACCACATCCGTCAGCAGGATAGATTTATCATCCTTCAAAGACTTGTACCGGAGTTTTACAGTAGCCAGTTCCTCGCTATATCCTCCTTCGTTTACAGGATCTCTTTTTTGATATTTCAAGGGATCAATCTTTGGTAAATCACTATCACTGCTTCCTACAAGAGTTAGTTCATAGAGAGCGGTCACTGTATGTCCTACGCCGATCTCCCCGGCATCCTTTTTATCATCGTTAAAATCTTCATCATTCAAAGATCGGTTCTCATATCCAATCAATCGGTAGGCTGCTACTTTTGCCGGATTGAATTCAACCTGGATCTTAACATCCCTTGCTAAGGCAAACAGAGTTCCAGACATTTCTTTCACCAGTACCTTTTTGGCCTCCAGTAAATTATCAATATAAGCATAATTGCCATTACCCTTATCTGCCAAAATCTCCATGGTATCATCATGGTAATTGCCCATACCCAGTCCCAATACAGTCAAATATATTCCTGATTTTCGTTTTTCTACGATCAACCGTTCCAATTCACCCCTGGTCGTAACCCCTACGTTAAAGTCACCATCAGATACCAGGATCACCCGATTATTACCGCTTGGCATCAGACTACGTGCAGCCAGTTCATAGGCAGTAACAATCCCCTTAGAGCCATGAGTCGAACCACCGGAGCGAAGATTGTTGATAGCCTTTTTAATCTTCACCTTCTCACTGGCTGCAGTCGGTTCTAAAACCACCCGGTCGCTTCCAGCATAAGTAACTATGGCTACCCGGTCACTGGCGCCCAATTGATCAACCAGGAGATTCATTGATTTTTTCAGAAGTCCGAGTTTATTAAGACTGGCCATGGATCCGGATACATCAATCAAAAACACCAGATTAGAGGGTGGCAAGTTCTTCTTGTCTATATCACGCGCCTTAAGACCAATTCGCATAAGTTTGTGATTTTCATTCCAGGGGGCCGGTCCGATCTCAGTGGTCACAGAGAAGGGATTATCAAATTTTGGCTGTGGATAATCATAATGGAAATAATTGATCATCTCTTCACTACGCACAGCAGCCACCGGTGGCAACTGCCCTTGATTGAGAAAACGCCTCACATTTGCATAAGAAGCGGTATCCACATCAATGGAAAACGTAGACAAAGGATCGTTAGTGGTAAGCAAGTAGCCATTTTCAGTAACCGGGGTGTAGCTCTCGGTAATCAGGCCAGGAGGTTGTATTGGTGGAATCGGGGCTATCATTCGCACTGCCATTAGCGATTGGGGAGCACTTCCGACCAGAGCATTTTCCACTTTACTTTGATGAAATTTCTTCTTCACAACAGCAGATGGTACCACCTGATCGACCAATGCTTCAGAGCTGCCAACATCCTTCACCTCAGCCTGAACTTCCTTATCTTTCTTTTCTGGCAACATCACAACCTTGGGTTCTTCACCTCTAATTGTTTTAATTTCTTCCTGATCTTCAGAAAGATCTACCATGTCATGCTCTGAAGAACTGCAGGCTCCAAGGGTTAAAAATAAGCTACCAAGCATCATCAGCGCAAGTTTTTGTTTGTTCATCACAAACTCCTCAAATTTTGATTTTATGAAAGGTTCCGTAGTATCCTCCAGAGAAACAACCTTCATATTTAATTGCGACTTGTAGTGCAGACTACCTGCTTAATAGAAAATGCCGCTCTTATATTCTTTGACGGTAGCCTTAATGAAATGTGTCGTGTTTTTATTTTTCTTAAGTTTTATCTCGAATTTTCTCCTGTTTTACGTACAATTAGCGCATAACATTATCTCAGGGAAAAAATATAGTGACTGACTGGAAACAAAAAACCTTAGACCACTGGCAGTTGATCGACACTCTTGCCGCCAGGCGCTTTAGTGACACCGGACTTGCGGAAGAAGCGGCTCTTTATGTTTTTGAAGGACTCGCTGCAAACAATTTCAAACGCGTACAAGCCTATGAAGGAAGGTCACAATTTAAAACTTTTCTGAGTTCCTTGAGCTGGCGATTACTGGAGGACTTTTCTCGTAAACGTTTTGGCAGAGTACGGACACCAACCTGGATAAACAAACTTGGTTCTATTTGGCCCCTGCTCTATCGCCTGCTCTGTCTGGAACGATTTTCTCTGGATGAAACCGTAGAAATCTTGCATTGCAGACGGCCACAGGAAAAACGTGAAGACCTTGAGTCAACCGCATCTGATCTTCTCGGTAAAATTCCGGACTGTGGTAAGGCGAGCTATGTAGAGGTGCTTTACGATGACGAACTTGCTGCTGATAGCAGTTTCACCCCAACCTCCCAATTAGAGAAAGGTGAAAAAGAGTTGTTTTTTCAAGTCCTGTTTGACTCACTGCTCAACCAGCAAAATGGAACGAAAAATAAAGCTATCAGACAAAACCTGGCCCGGATCCTCGATCATGATTTTGCTTTGACGCCTGAAGAAACATTACTCCTGACGCTTTGCTTTAAAAAAAATATGCCGGTGGCTAAGGCTGGAAGAATGCTTGATCTAAACAGGTTCCAGGTTCATGGGCGCCTGAAGCGGATAATGACGCGCATCCCCATCAATAAAAGCCAAAAGGCAAACAGGAAAACAGCCCTTATGGTTCTGGCCGCAAAGGGTGAAGATGTAAAAATGGATAACTGCCCCTTGCCGGAAGAAATGGCTCTACTGGTTGAGGGTAAAATCAATGGGGAAGAGAAAGAAAAGATACTTGCCCATGTCAGCAAATGCGAGAATTGTTTTGAAGAGTGGTTTACTATTGCTGAAACCCGGGAAGAGAAAAAGTATACCTCTCTTCTTCACCTGAACAGACGCTTCCTTTCTTACGCCGGGTCTGCCCTGGCAGCAGCAGCCAGCATCGTTGTATTTCTAAATGTCAGTCATCAGCCGATAATGGACAAACACCTCTTGCCCTCCCCTTCCATTTCATATGAAAGTGAAAGGAAAAGTAAGTTGAAAAATGACAGCATTCTCCTTGAAGAAGCTGAAAAGGATAGTGCAGGCCAATCACTCCAAGAACCTCAGATCGGGCGACAGGCAGCTCCATACAAGAGCAAAAAAGAGAGCGTTCCCCTGCGAGCCCTGCAAACAGCTCCTGCAGAAGATCTTGAGAAACTGGCAATGCCTTCAGCACAATCAGTCAAAAGGAAAGAACTGCATGCGAAAAAAGCAGTTCTCGAGGATCGAATTCAAGATATCCCCCTTACGACATACCTGAACGAACTTCGCTTTGGATGTTCCGGAAAGATCAAACCTGGAGAATTTTGGCTGAGACAATTGGCCTTTGGTGAAAAACAATTTCCTTATTATTTCATCAGGCACCCGCAAGTTAACGCTTTACTCCTGCAGCTGAGTCGAGAAGAGGCACAGGAAGAACAGTGTCGATTGCTTCTTGAAGAGCTGGTACAATGATGTCTGACTAAAAAACAAAAAATCACATTTTCACACAACCAGTTGTTATTGTCATTTCGAAAAGCACAATTGAAAGCCTATAATGGTCATATTTATGACCACCCCATTCTTGACTCTTTTATCGATGGTTGTTATTGTGACCATATAACAATTCAAAAGACTACGAGGTTGACTTATGACAACTATTCAAACCTATGTTCCTATAACCCAAGCTAAAACAAAATTACTCGACATGGTGCGTTCGCTACACGATAAAGCTGACACTATTGCTATTACAAAAAATGGTGTTCCGGCAGCGATTTTGCTAAGTATGGAAACGTATGAAGGATTACTGGAAACAATAGACATCCTTTCTGATCCAGTAGCCGTAGCAGCGTTAAAAACGTCTGCTGAAGATGTGCACGCTGGAAGGATCGTTGACGAAGAAGAGGTTTTTGATGCTTTATCAAGTTAATTTCACTCAGTACGCCTTTGAAATCCTACCTGAGCTCCATCCTGATATCAAAAAAATGATTAAAGAAGCATTGAAAGAATTAAAGAAAAATCCTTATCTTGGCAAAGACCTTCAGAAAGAATTGGCAGGTTACCAATCATACAGCTTCAAACGATATCGAATCATTTACAAAACAAATATTCAGGGCAAAACCATAATGGTTTATTTTATCGGACACCGAAGAAATGTGTACGAACTATTTACGGAGATTGTTTCTCAATAAAGGTATTTTCGCACAACGCCCAAAAAAGTATATTATGAAAATTAGTCGCAACTATTAGTTTCGGTATTCTCACCCCCAAGGTAGCGGTAGATGCTTGCTTTTGAGAGATTGTAATCCTTCATCAGAGTTTTGATCAACACCCCCCTCAGCCCGTCGTTGCCGTAGCATGGCAACATTATCTTTGTTCAGCTTTTTTATCAGATACTCGTAAGCAGTTCCAAGCATGTCTGGTTTCTCAAAGTCCTCATTCCTTAAACGATGTTGAGAATAATGGGACAGCAGATCACGCAGTTTCTTATCAGAGAGCTTATTCTTGATATTGAAGTCTATGGATACCAGCACACCTTCCAGAGTGGGATTGTGCTCTTCTATAGCTTCTGTTGCCTTATTGAGTTCAGCACCGATATCATGCTTGAGGTTCTTGAGATGATCCCAACGAGCATTCTCAGGGACAAAGAAGGTATTATACTCATCCTCGTCTTGAGCGAATTTATTTGCTTGAGCAAGGCTCTTACCTTTGTCTACATAGGTTTTGATGACCTTTTCCTGTTCTTCCTCAAAGGCATCAGATCACCGTTTCAGAAAGAGCAGACCAAAGATATAGTCCTTGTATTCAGAAGCATCCATGTTCCCTATGAGGATGTCTGCTGTTTGTTAAGATGCAAATAGTGTAACGCTCATATTCTTTTTATTTCAGCATGATAAGCGGGATAGGTTTTACAATCTTATTTTTTACAAAAAACTCCCAATTTGCTAGTTTTTAGAAACCGTCATTTTGGCATGTAAGTTCAAGCAGTTGGGTGCGTTACAGTCTTTTGTCACAAAATTCAAAAATAGCATTACACTATTTGCAACTTAGCAACTGTTTGCCAAAGGAATGATTCTAGCTGTTGTAGGGTAATCATTGTATAGTGATCCTTTTGCTTTGCGATGGATATGTATTAATCAATAGACACAACAGACCACACCGGCCGATGATCGCTGATAGAAAATGGCACAGTAACCAAATTACGTTTCTCAATATTTCCAGATTTTACAAAAATATGATCGATGTTGTACCCACCTTCATGAGTGCCCTCATAACCTGACGCCCATTTGAATTTTTTGTCGAACACAGACAACGTATCCGGCTGGCCATATTCTTTTTCAAGATCTCCAAAGCCTGGGCCATCATTAAAATCTCCCAAAAGCACCACTGGCATATCCATAACAGATAAATATTGTTCAACACCCTGAGCCTGGCCATGTTGTTTTATCAATGCCTTCTTTACCTTCTTTTTATCTCTCCCACCAGGACTCTTCAGATGAACGCCGGCAACAACAAAATCTTCTATCTGAGCGACCATAATACCTCTGGCACTCCAATCCATATAACGTGCTTTTTCACTTCTCTTGGATCCCGGGACAGGTGGTGTAACCAAATTGATACTATGAATCTCCAGACCACTCCTGACAAGCATAGCCATTCCATCGGCATATTTCCTGTTTCCTTTTTGTTGTCTCACGTGTGCGACCTGATAATCCAAAAGGTGGGTTTGCACAAAATATTGAAGATGAACGAGCGACGGTGATTCAGAAATGAATAGAATATCAGGATCTATTTTTTTTATGGTGCTTGCAATTGCTTTTTCAATTTTCAAATGTATAGGGATACGCTCAAAGCCATTACCGTCAAAGATATCCATATCTTCCAGGTTCCAGGTCATAACTTTGTATGAGCCGGCATAAGCAGTTGTCGTAAATAAAAAGAAGGCCACACAGATATACAGAATGCGATTTATCATTTTTCCTTTTTCTCCTATTGGGTTACAAAATATTTATTATAAAGATCCAAACACAATCATTATTTGAAAGCAATACCTGTCCGCAATTCAACTATTCTGAGAGGCAAAATAACTATCAACCATAGACGTTGCCAAAGCAAGAAGCTTCTCATCGCCACCCTGCAACACATTAATCAACAATCGTTTCTCCTCCATATAAACCGCTGCAAATTTGGAATCAAACGACAAAATATTTTTTGTATTGTTGATCAAATCGGCCAATTTGATGGTCTTAGCATTTTTGCTGGCCTGGGCAGTATGTTGTCGATCAATGGCTTTTCTGGTTTTCCGGTTTCCATCATCTGGCTTTGAAACATCGGTTAAGTCGCTCACCAGGCTGGCCACACGATCACCAAAGATATCCCGAACAACAAAAATTGTTACATCAGTATCCTCAACCGTATCATGGAGGATCGCTGCTGCTATCATTTCTTGATCGTCAGTAACAGAGGCAACCAGACCAGCAACGGCCATTGGGTGCGTTATGTAGGGCTCATTGGTATATTTTCTGACTTGTTCGGCATGCGCTTCTTTGGCGAACATTATTGCTTTGGTTATCATTTTATCTTTTTACCTTTTTATCTTTAATCACTGCTTACCCTCAACACCACCAGAGAACAGAATTGCTCAAAACATTCCATTAGTCAGATTCCGAATAATCTAAGCCTCCTAGTAACACCGGATGAACAACATCAGAGTCGCTTGCTCCCTGGGAGCCATACTCTTGAATTTAAAAAAACTGAGCACCGTCAGGTGTTCGATCGTGCGGATCGTTGCGTGTAATACAGTCGGATAGATCCGCAAACAATTCCTTCCGATACAAACAAATCGACTCCTGAGTGATTCCGATATGCATTCCAGAACGTAATACAATAACATCAACATCGGGAAATTTTTTCGATATAATTCGTTTCTATATCTGACATTACCTTCTCCTTACTTGAATATTGAAACGCTGCAAAACAGATTGAATTTCCTGTGTCTCTTGCAGGTAGCTCTCGTATTTCCCAACCTCTTTGATATCACCATAAGAATGCCAAAAGCCACCCTCATCACGCTTAGTGGCCTTGGCAAGCACCCTGTGGCAAGTGATAACACCAACCTTTTCTTTTTGAGGATTCAAAAGGGAAATGGTGCGCTTATTCACCCGATAAAAGCCAACACAAGTACCTGAACCTTCAAACAACGAAGCAGTAAATTCATTTTCATTGGCAGCAAATTTTTTACCGTTAAGTTCAATCACACTGACACCTCATTCCTGAAAACAACTAATCCACCCAGCAACGGTCAATATCTTCGTAATGTTCCGTCTGACCACCTATATAGCCTCCCTCAAAACCGTCAGGATTTTCCAGCAACAATTGTTGCCCACGGACGGCCTTAACTCGACCACCCTGCTCAACATCGCTCTTGAACCCTACCCAGTCTCCAACACCAACGGTCACACCCTCAATCTGCACTGTTTTAGCCACGATTATCATCCTTTTGATTTTAGATTTCCATAGTAGAATTCTGAAAAATAACCTTGCGCCCACAACCCGACAGGCCAATCTTCAAATATTTTTTTCTGTCAATATCCTGAAGATACAAATCATCACAATCCGGTAAATCAAACTCCTGACTATCAAGAGTAATCTGATCGCCAGTACAGGCAGAACTTGAGAAACCTATTGTTTCCCGATACAGGCCATTGTGGATCACGTTGGCGTACACTCGATTATTTTGTGCAACCTGAGAAGTCATAGAATCACCCGAATAAAGTGAATAAAAGACCTTCGCTTAACCATTCTCTTATTGTACCGCATGCACCCTTTTACGGAACGATAATAGACAGAGAAAACGGTCATTTATTCTGAAATTCTAGAGACAATCACACGCAATCTATCTGTAAATGCCTCGTATTTTTCAGCACCGGTTATTTCGTCCAGATCGCTATCTGTGGATAGCTGGTGAAGCAGATCCTCGCAAAGAGAAAACATCTCTGGTGCTGAAGCCAGCAAAGCTGCATTTCCTTTGCTCGTTCCATTGAGCCCATCAACAACTGTTGCCACCCACATTTGATCGCCACCATCCTCCCTGATTTGGTAAAGAGGGTACCCCTCAAGTACCACCGTCCAAGGCCCAGGAGTGTATGAAATCGGAAGGGTATTGTCCATATCATTTGTATTATTTTCGTCTTTCATATTTCTCTCAGCTTCCTTAGCGACACCGATTCCCCAAGAGTTGACTCGGGCTCTGCCCACCACTCCCACCGACAATCCTCAACCTGATGACCAACATCACGCAGCTGCTCTTTGAGATCGTCCTGGTCAACACAACAAAACTTTCCAAAAACCTGATCGTCACGAGGGAACATTTGCAAAGCAAAGTCAAAATATGACTTGTCCCACACCATGAACACCTGTTTTTCTGGTCCTGGTTGAACAGGAGACTTGTCGTGCATTTTCCAATGAGCAACAAATGAATCTAAGACTAGCCCATCCGCATTCAAGGCCTCAAGCTCCTGAATGGTGAAAATCTCAGCATCTTCAAGGCTACAACCAAAAATTGCCAAACCGTATTTGCCGCAGAAATAATCGAGTTTTTTCTTTAAATTTTTCACAATTCCTCCAGTGATACAACACGGAACAGCATTGACCGTGCCTGCATCATTAAACGCTATGAATAAGATCCAACAATGGAAACCCCGTTGAAGGACGTTCTTGTGGTGGTTCTTTGATAACCACAGGCTTCCGCACTGGTGTTCCAGTTTCCTTGGCTACCACACTACGAACCCAGTTGATCAACTCAGCTAACCTCAGACCTTTCAACCCACCGTCCCAGTCCCTAGAAGCCCGGGCAAGCACGATCAATCTTGCAGCTGCAATCCGGATCGCCAACGTTCTTGTTTCAAAAACACACAGCTCGCCACCATAACTATTCTCCTCAATCGCCGTAACTGTCCCTTCTACAGAGAACCTACCGTCAGATAAAGCAATGATGCCAAAATGAAACCGGCTTGAAAACCTGTCGTCAAGCTCCCTGTTTGCCCACCAATCCTCAGTGGCCCACAAATAACGATTGTATGGCCTCACACCATCTACTCTCTCTATCGGCCCGTCATACGGAGATGGATCGCCACCACTCTTGAGTTGTTTTTTCTTTTTCATTTTTGGGGTTCCTTATTATACGTTGCACATGGCGTTTGCACGCTGAAACACATCTTGCTCGTTGGCGTTGTAATCGGCTATCCACTCATTGTAAAATTTACGCTCAGCAGCGGTCATTCCCTGAGTGTCACCATCTTTTTCAACGAGCGTTAAAAGTTCTTCAATTGTTTTCATGTGACTTACCTTTTAGCATCGACAGGCCTTCTTATCGGCCTGCCTACGGATTTTACGACAGCGTTTCTTTTGAGCTTTTTTCCAAGATCGTGATGTCGAATGTACGATCTCTTTTCTTGTTATATCCTTCATATACCTGCTCATTGCCTGCGCTTATTTGACTTCTTTATCGTACCTCCTACAACCCATTTATGCAACTTTAAAACACCATGTTTAATTTCTTTATTTGCCACAAAATAGCTTCAATTCTTTTTACTCTCAAAGAGGGATCAAGCGACGAATGTCGCATAATGTTATTGTGTATCGCCAAAATCATAACTCACCGCAAATAACTCCCGCAAAAACTCAAAATTAATTGTTCTCTGTTCACCTTCACCCTTCACGGCACTAATCCTTTCCAAAGGTTCAAGCCATTTCCAGGTAACAGCATGGTGGCAAACCTCATCAGATTCTCCTTTAAGATATTTTGCCAGCCAGAGCTTATTATGGTCCTTCATTTCAGCTTCAGCTAATTGCATATCAATCCACGCCACAGCATCCCTTCTTTCCCATAGGGCTGCAATGAGAGCATTTTGCTTATCAATGTCTTCCTTTTTCCTGACGGCATCCTCAGCTTCTTTTTTCTCAGTGGCAACAGCATCACTACCACAGATCGACCATATTGTATCAAGTTGCTCCTGGGCCTTATCTACCCTGCCACCTTTAATCAACCTGATAATGCCTTTATTTGAAATAAACTGTGCTGAAAAACCAGCGCGTTCAAAAATTGGCTCCATAATTTCATTGGCCTGCTCTTCAGAAATTTTATGCCTAACATGAGAGTGTCTGATGGTAAACCCTTGTGGCCTCCAGTTTCTAAAAGTGATTTGTGATATTTGCATTGTAACTCCTGATATTTGTTGTTTTTGAATTTTCTCTATGCAAGCCGAAACATCCCAAACATAGATTGTTGCACAGGAACATGCGGAATGACCTCTACTGCCGTTTGGGCAACCACAATAACCCTTGCTACGCCTGCAGGCACAGGACAAAATGTGTATCCTTCTGGGAAAAAGGAATCCATGTCATTCTGAAATGCCTCATGATCTGCAAAACAAGATACTGTCGCTCTTGACTCCCATGCCATCACTAACTTATACAGTTCATCTTCAGGGTAATTTCCAAACCCAGGCAATTTTTCAAGCCACTCCATCAACTCCCCCTGCCCTACAGCTGCTACCAGATCATCAAAGGTAAAATCGTACATCAAAAGAGTATCTGAAACCTCAACACACTGATAAACAGAAAGAGATTGGCCTAACTGACAATGAATTGTATCCCATTGGTCTGTATTCTGGTCATCAACAGTAGAGTATTCAGCAATTATCTCCCCAATCACAGAATTGAGCTCACGCTGAGAAACCGTAACTTTTCGTCCCTCTCCCAGCATCGCGCGCAAACGGTTTCCATCACAGGAAATATCTATATCGCTTACCAGACTTTTCAGGTGTGCAACCTTGGTGACAAAACTATGACTTGCATGGGTAAACCCGAGCAAATGGATTTTCCTGGGAGGGTTATTACAGGTCAGCAAATCTTCGATATCTGCACCACTAAATGCTGCTTTATTGCTTGGAATAGCAACCCTAACACCGGAACCAAACATTTTTCGAACGATGCGCCAGCATTCAGATGGACTCTTTCTTCCCTTCTGAATCGGAACCAGCACGTCAGCACCCAGGTTAATCAAATTCTGAATTGCCCGACGATAGGAAAATTGAAGCTCAAGGGTTTTTTTCTGATCACTAATACAATCAGGCATCACAAGGGCAAAATTGCCAAAATAAGCATAGTGTTGATACCGTTCCATGATGGCGTCAAAATCGAGTTTCATCTGCACTTCGCTTTTCATTACTTTTTGGAAAACACCAAACGCTCCGGAATCAACAAAAACATTCTGACGGTGCGAATAACAGATTGGCTCTTGAAGAGTCTCTTCAGCAATTCCGTGTTCTGGTCAAAAGCGGCCACTACAACATGGACGAAGAGATCACTACCGTTGTTTTGCAACCAAAAGAAAAACAAGAGCAATATGCAGACTGGCTAAAAGGAAGGGCTGTCATGGGTAGCATCATCGCTCATCATGTGAAAGTCAAAATCAAGCATAGCAAAACCGCAAAGAAGATCACTGATCGTGAGACCAGCGGATACTCGTATGGTAGTGGCGAATCTATCATGTGGGTCATCACCCCAGATGAAGAAGCAGCCATTGTAGCCGAGTGTAAAGAATATTCAGACAAAAAAACAGCCAAACGAGCCGAAAACAACAGCACAAAAAAAGCACATAAAGATGCTATTTTTGCGAAAGCCAAGGCAACCGGTGAAAAACAAGTTTTAGATAACTGGGTGACAAGGGAATGCACTGAAAACCAGGATGATTGCAGTTTTGATGCAGCTACAGAATGGGCATTGCCTAATGGATCTGTCAAAACAACATTTTCTCATTGTCATTAATCGCACAACATGGTGCTTCAATATGGCGCGACATCACTCAATAGCATATAATTAATGCAGTTAACACCAATATTCAGATATGAGTAATACAGCTTTGAAACATCAAGAGACCAACAATTCCTTTCGACCAACCTCTGAATGTCTTCTTCAAGTTGCCAGGTTTGTTGAGTTCACTCCCGCTATCGAGATTGACGGTATTGCCCATGGATACGAAGCCGACAGAGCGAACATATTTCACAGAGAACGAGGCAAAAGAATAAACGGTAATTTCTTTGAATGGTACTCACAACTTGACTCTGATAAACAAAATAGGATTGTTCAACGAATTGTCGAACCAATTGCATAACAACCGAAAGAGAAAAAATAACCGACCTAATAGAAATTGAAAACAACGGAGCAGAGTTAGTCAACACGAACTACTGGCAAACAAAACAGGCCAAGGTCGGCTATATGTTTTTGTCAACCAACGCAGGCTGCATCCGGTTATTGCTTCCTGACGCTAGAAAGCATTGGTTGACCGACATGAAAACCGGAGTGCTTGCCATCATAACACGTGGAGCAATGGCAGAGCATGATGGCCGAGATGCCTTGGAGATACTCTTTGAAGATCACTCTGACTCGCCTTTCAGTATAATTGTTGGAAAGGAACAAATCGACCTTATACCTGCAAACAAAGATCAGGATGTTGTCGGCCAGGATCCTAAATGGATGTGTGCGATATACACTGAAAAAGATGGGAAGGTTTTCGAGATTCCTGCACGGTACCGCAGAGTTGATAAATTGCCATGCCTAAAGGAATGGGGAAAAATCTAATTGAATCATCCGCATATTCGAGATCCAAACATAACTACCAGGGAGAGAACAATGCTAAAAACAATACCAATCATACAAACAATTCTAATCATTCTCCTTTGGGCCCTGCCCTCACAAGCCCAGCCGCTCAAAGTCATCACTCTGGACTTCATAGACGAGACCGGTGGCACCACAGATCACAACCTGACCGGCAAAATAAATTCAAAGACATTCTCAGAAAAAGGAATTTATTTTCTTCAGAATGCCCTTCTCGGTTCTCAGGGATTCACTTTGATCGACAGAAGAGATTTTGTTCGACAAATTGAGCAAGTCCAACCACGCGACGGCTCTGATCCTGTTGGCGGTTTCTTTGCTACTCAGGAAAGAAAGACTCCCTTAAGACCATCTTTCTTTTCTGCAGCCAGGTCATTAAATGGTGATGCAATTCTGCGGGGAAGCCTTATTGCGTTGTCCACCACTAAACAAATAGTCACCCAGGGTGGTTGGCAGACAGAATTCATTGATCTTAAACTTCGTGTAATGATCCAGGCTCTTGATACACAGGACGGAAGAGTGCTTGCCATGGAGGAAGGAAAAGCCTCACGTAAATTTAGGCAGACAAGTAGTGTTCAGACAGAGATTGGTGAAGATGATTTGCTGGAACTATATTCAGAGGCTATTTCCTCTGCCATTCCCGGTCTTGAAAAAGGTTTGAGTGGTCGTTTGCAAAATTACGATCGCATCAAGCATAAGATTTGGGTGGCGACCAGTGCTGATCCGGCCATGATTGAGATTGATGGAATCCTTCTTGGCTCAAGTCCTGTGGAGGGTGGAGAAATTGTTCAGGGGGACCATACTTTGACTGTTATCAGACCGGGGTTTGAGGGTATCACCAAAAAGCTCATGGTACAGAGCGATCTTAAAATCTCTGTTCCCATGATATCCAATCAACTGAGCGCCCAGGAGCGAAAAGAGGCGTTCTCCAATCTGGACTTGAGGATTTTGAAAATCAATTAAACATAAGGTTTAACATGAGCGATATGCTGTCAAAACAGAAATACCCACTAACCTCCTATCAAAAGAGTTTTATTAGGAGTTTTATCACACGCAAAAATGTCATATTGTTGGGGCCTAAAACATCCTCAATCAATCGTGGTTTTGAAGTCTCGAACATGGAGAAAAATGAACATAACTTCAAAAGCTAAAATATTAGTTTCCTGCTGGGTTTCTCCTGGTCTCCAGCTGCTAATCCCAAAACAGAGAGGGATTGGTTTCTTAAAAGTCCCAGCTGGGCAACACCATGAATCATGGATGCATGACATTTCCTACGATATTAACGGCCTTGATGGTTACCTGAATATTCATTGTGAATGCAACTCCTGGGAAAGCGAAGCCATTAAATCGATCCTCCAGGAAATAATGCCGGTAATAACAAAAAGATTTCCATTTGATTGGGAGTTGGTGGATAGCATTACATTTGAAAGAGCATTGGAGTAGAGATCACCAATGAGCCAAACCAAAACATAAACATGATTACCATCAAAGCTCAGCTAACTGTAAATTTTAACTGTAGGAGCTCGCCCCTGCGAGCGAAACAATCAGTATTACAGAAGAATTCGCTCGCAGGGGCGAGCTCCTACACGTAGTATCAGCAAAAGCTGAGCTTTAGTGGTAATCAGGAACATAAATGATCTTCCGACCAACCCTCTAAAACAAGAACTTGATTGCTGCCCCCATTGTGGAGGGAGCTACGGATACCAGTTCACCAGAACATTACGAAACACCTTCCACGGTATTGGGTAGAAAATCAGATAGGGAATGAATTTTCTGTTGATTGTGTAAGAGTGTCACAGTCAAAAACTGCCACCTGTGTTGATTGTGGGAAGAGAATAAAAATGGAACTCTTAGCACCATGAACAAATCATACGGAATCAAATTTTGCCAACACGTTCTCACAAGCCTGGCTCAGCTCGAAGATGAACTTTTTGACAAACAAGGCTACGGTTTCACCTATAATGGCCTTGAGCACCAGAACGAATTGAAATACAAAGGTCTTTTGAAGCAATTCAAGAGAGAAAAAGAACTCGGGCTAGAACCTTCATATGATCCGAATGTACACGGTGATGTTTGAGAAACAAAATATTTTGATCGTCATTTTTTCAAAAATATGAGCGTCAAGATTAATTTGATGCTCATTGATGCACCTCAAATCAGGGAAACAACGAATGGAACAATCAACAGAGGGAACAACCAAAACCGATCAGCACACATACGCCGAATTGCTATTTTTACAAAAAAGAATGATCCAGTGGCATGAAACACGAACTTCTCCAGATATAATGGAAAAAGTTATCAAAGCGCTTAACGAGAGTACCCACCCCTGTCCTGTAGGGATAGATAGTAATGAGCGGGTTGATCTCTCTCGCATCAGCGATCTTGTACCCAGAGGAGATATTATTTTCAAAATGATTGCATCTCATCAATGAATCGCAAATGAGGGACACAACAAATGGAACAATTACAACAAGCAATGACCAAAGCCTCCGAGAACAGCACTGCGCTCACCAAAAGTATTCAGGATGCCCATGGAATAGCAGATCCGGTAAGTGAAATACTATTGCGAGATATTTTGCAGGACAGCGTTGATATAAGAAACCGGCTGCAGGATCTTGAACGTGCGTCAAAACTCAATAATCCGATATCAAATTTTAAAACATCACACCATGACAACCTACGGTCTCACTAAAAATCACGAGTACACCCAACTGGATGTGGAAGCACAAAAAACTGCTATCACAGACAAAGGATTCAATATTGACCCGCAAAACTGGTTTCAGGTTGAACCTGACCTCACCCGGGCCGGCAAAAGAAAATGGCGTGAAAACCTGATAGACAAATTACAGCCTGATGATCAACTTATTTGTTTTAACCTGGCAACCTTTGGCGGAACAATTAGCTCCACAATTTTCCTCATAGATACTCTTTTGCAGAACAACGTTTCCATTCAGCTGATTGAGAATTCTACTTGTCTGTCAAATGATCAACATGGATTTCTTATTACATTACTGGCAGAGACGGAAGGCGAACTGGTAGCCGCAAAGACGATCAAAAGCAAAAAGGCCATTAAAGAAACAGGTCGCAAAGGAGGGAGGCCAGACGGGAAACTTAGTACAAGTATGCTGGATCCTCATAAAAGTGAAATTGGGGCTCTTTTAAAAAATGGAACAAGTATTAAAAGTATTGCCCGGACATTTGACTGCACTGACACTGCGGTTCATCATTTTATTAAGACTCGGAAATTGAAGAAGTAAACTGTTGCCACCTTCTTAAAAAATAGAAGACCCTATGAAAACACAACCCGTTAGGAGAACAATATGAAAAAGATGAGCAAATCAGATTTAGTCCTACAAATGTCCAATGAGATACCAGGCTGCAGCATTAAAGACGCCCAGCTGGCAGTTGATGTGATTCTAAATGAAATGACCAATACTTTGGTCAACAGAGGTAACGTTGAAATTCGTGGTTTTGGCACTTTTACTATCAGGGAGTATGAAGGTTATACCGGCAGAAACCCTAAAACAGGTGAGCACGCAAAAGTCAAAAAGAAATCGCTGCCATTTTTCAAGGTGGGTAAAGAGCTTCGAGATGGATTAATGGGAGCCATGAACGAGTAAATGCCTGCTTTTCAATACTCACAAAAGAAATGCCTGAAAAAGACCTCCAAGGCTAACATAATCCATTATAAATTCACAGATCTTGATAATGGCCAAATTGAGCAAATCTATTCGACTGAATTTCACGACAAAAAAAAGAAAACCAGATACTTCTTTCCCTTTTCCTCAACAGACGAAGCTTTAATGTTTCTCAAATTCGTTGAGGCCATCATTGACTTATCTTGTTTGCCAGAAAAATATTTAGAATTCACAAATATGGACATCAGGATACGATCTGCTCAACAATTAACTTTGTTTTGAGGGACGTGTTGCGCGCACCCGTGTGCACCGGTGAGACACCAGCAAGCTGCCACACTTTTGATCAAACAAAGGACAAATCAGTTCAATTAAGAATCAATGCTTTCCAAAACTAAAAAACCGCCAATCCTGACAAGCAGAACAGCGGTTGTGATTAAAATCCTGAAAGGATCTCTGAATGAATTAAGAGAACCTACCGAACAAAAATACCTCGACTACTCACTTCAATGTCAATGCCAGGTGCTTGAACAACAATCCCACGACCAGATATACCAACATCATACCCGGATCCTTGAACGTCAAGACCCAACCATGGAATCAATATCAACATGGGTTAAATCTTCGTCACTTTCAGCGACTTCAAAGGCTTTTTGAAATTCATATTTATTCATAGTGAACCTCCAAATTAACGATTAACAAAAAGTTCTTTTCCATTCTCTGGAATCCTGGAAAACATTGTATGTAATTGTCTCTCATGCTCAAGTAGTTGCTCAATATCATCAAGTTCTAAACCACGAATATGGGCCTCTGGTATCTCATATCCGTCCCCGAATGGTATATGTTGAAAACAAGAGGAGTATCACCAAGTACCTTATAAAAGGCATACCCGTCAGCGACTTGAAATTTGACAACACCCCCAACAACCTCACCTTCGGAAAGGTTGTGACTTTTATCAATATAACCATCAAGATCAGCCTGAGATTTTTTGAAAAACTCCCCAAAATCTTGCTCGGTTGTCCATTGAAAATTCCCTTCTGCTACTTCGTTACTTAAAACGGCCATGTGCTTCCTCCAAGAAAAGGTGTATGCTTGTTGCTTCATTTACCGTACCCCGCAGGACTCTTTTTAGCAACTGCTAATAACAGAAAAACCCGCTCACCAAAGATAATGGATCACGGGTAGGGGAGAAGAGTATACTACTCAAGAAATACACCACCACAAACATTCACGCAACTGTCATTTTAATCATTCTCATCATTTCACCAATAACACTATTACTGTCTATACCTTCAACATTGGTCATTTCTTATGTTTTCACATTTACCATTATTTGGTATAATACATCAATTAACAACAACATCACCAAAAAACAAAAAAGGAGAGATCATGGGACATAGACTTCCACAATTAACATTAGCAGACCTCACACGATGCGGGCACGTAACCCGTTTTCATTCAGTAAGAACCTTGCGCCCCCAAAGCCTTTCTGAGCACCATTGGATGGTAACTCGAATGTCAAATCACTTAGCTAAAAATATTATTGGTGACAGCCTAACAGACTCTCATATGTTGCAAATAATGGAGTATGCATCTCTTCATGATACCCCAGAAATTCTCGCAGGCGACCAACCGTCTCCGCTCAAGGCGCATATGAACATGATCTGTGAGGAAGAAGGCATTGTGAACCCTCTGGACAAAGTTGAGGAAGAAATCGCCCCTTGGCTAACCAAGATGAAACTCAAAATGAAAGAGGAAAATCCAGAGTTTCTATACCTTGTCAAACTTGCTGACATCATCGACGCCCTCCTGTTCATTTCAGTGGAAGGAATTGGGGAACACGCAAAAAAAGTGGTTTCAATTTTAAAAGAAACGCTAGACAAAAAGCTGGAGGATGCCAAAGAAAACTTTCCAGAATACAACTGGAAATACACCTATGAAATGCTCGATACGTTAATGAACCACGAAGACAAAACTAAAATTGCTTTCGAAAATAGGGGGTAAAATGAATTCAGACAACACAAAACACCTTGTCCATCAGCCCCTTTTGTTGATCGTATTGTGGCTAATAGTAACATTATTCATGCTTGGTCAGGCAACATCATGCCATGCTAAAACTCCAACGCCTGAGCAACTAACACGACTCGCTCAATTCGAGCATTTGGTGGATTATTTTTGCTCATTTGAATTCTTTAGGCCTGACCATACAGTAAACCCGGATTTCATAAATGCGCTCATATTAGCAGAATCAGCTGGTAACCCTAAAGCCCTGTCGCACAAAAAAGCCAAAGGCTTAACACAAATCCTGTACAGCACAGGAAAAGAAGCGGCTGATTGTCTGGCTAACAGTGGAATTGATTTTCAATATGTAGACGAATTACAACTGGCAAACCTTGAATCTCACCATCTTAACGATCCGGCTATAAACATCCTCCTAGCCTGTTATCTGGTCTCTAAATACAACTATGGCTATGGAGGACGATTGGAACTTGTGGTGACCGCCTGGAACGCTGGTGAATCCACAATCAAGAACGGCCAACCACCAAATTTCAAAGAAACGAAGGGTTTGATTTACAAAATCAATTCTTATCTCCTGTTCTTCCAACAACAGAAAGAAGCAAAAGCAAGACCGGAGCATCCCCTACAAGTGCATAATACTGGCTAAACTCATCTTATCAGACATTCTCCTTGATGAAGAAACAGGATGGCCTAAATCTCCATAACATCAACACTACGAATTACATACTTTTCTCTCATTATCTTATATATCGTCAATACCTATTATTTTGTTTATTTTAATATTTTAACATATGGGATATATTAACACTAACATTACCACAAACACACAACGAGGATCATAATGATCTTTTCAACAAAATCAATTTTAACCGTAATCCTCTCCGTGACATTACTCTGTTCAGGATGCGCACGCATGAACAACGGCCAGGCAGGAGCAGGTGCCGTAACAGGTGCAGTTCTCGGGCAAATCATAGGTCGGAGCACCGAAGCGACATTGATTGGTGCTTCCATTGGAACAGGCATTGGGTACATGATCGGTAACGAATTTGACAAGTACGATCAGCAACAAATTAGCAGAACATTAGAAACAAGACCATCAGGGCAGACCTCAGCATGGACAAACCCAGATTCTGGCAACCGTTACAATATCACCCCTCAAAAACCTTACACTGCAGGTTCTAAAATTTGCCGGAAGGCTGAAATTGCCGCAATTATTGACGGAAAACAGGAAATCACAACATCAACTGCTTGCCGAGATCAATCTGGCCGATGGCAGCTTCAAGGGTAAAGACTCTCGGGTTCTGGGTTACACTCAGAACCCAAACCAAAAAGTAAAAGGCAGAAATATGAAAGGTACAAAACAACAAAGGATAAATCACTTATTGTGGTTGCTAATGAGAACAGACATCCACTCGTACCTGAGTTTGTATAACAAAAATAAAACCTCGTCTACTCTTATCGTATACCACACCAATCTTTGTCAAAACTTCCTGGCCTCTACCTTTCTGTGCGACCCAGGAGAAGTCGTTACTATCAATAGCCAAGCCTTTTCACCAATTCACTCAGCCACCAAACGGCTCACCGACTCTTTGGAACGTGAAATAGGATCCCCACCAAAACAAATAAAAGCAGATCTTGATTCATTGAGTCGAGAATTTTTCATTCAATATCTAGCAATTGCGTATAAAGCTATTTCAGAACAAGAAACCAGTGCACACATTGAGGACTCTACGATACCAGAAGATGCAATACCAGAAATTATACATGCAAATTCTCCTGATAGCCACGTTACCCTCAACGCACCAACATAAACCATGGATACAACCACCAACACAGAAAATTTACAACGCGCATGGATTGTCCAGTTATCCAAAGACCATACGCTTGTTAATCAAGGGAAAAAACTCAACCTAGAAACTCCCAACTTTGAAATAACAGAATCAAAAAGAAAACTCGGTCACTGGTGCAGACAATCAAAAAGCATTGGGATATCAAAGAATTTTATAGAAAAACATACATGGGATGTTGTTACCGAAGTGCTAAAGCACGAAATCGCTCATCAGATTGTTGATGAGAGAATGGGAAAACCTCACGCTAAAGCACACGGAGAAGAATTCCAAGAGGCATGTAAAAGGGTTGGTGTACATCCTCAATATAGATCAGCAGCTGGGGTAATCCCCAAGTTTATGCGACCTGAAGGTGAAACGGATCCTCATATCCAACACAAAATCACCAAAATTGAAAAACTTCTGGCACTTGCTGAATCAAGCAACGTCCACGAAGCCTCACTTGCCATGGAACGGGCAAACAAACTTATCACCAAATACAATATTGACCGGCTGCACACTAAACCTGACGATCTTGATTACGACTATATCCGTATTTCAACCGGCAAGCAAAAAATGGACGTGTGGACAAAGCAAATTGGGGCCATCATCAGGGATCATTTCTTTTGCAGAATGATTGTTACGTCAAGTTATGACGCCAAGACTAACAGTCATAGTCGGGCAATGGATCTTGTTGGTAATCTGGAAAATCTAGCGATGGCAAAACACGTATATGAATTTATGCACGACAGACTTGATAGCCTCTGGAAGAGGCACCGAGAGGAAACCGGAGCACCTGGCAAGCAAAAACGATCTTTTTTTATGGGTACCCTGCAGGGGTTCAGCCAAAAAATGAGAGCCAATGATCAACACGACAATGCTGAAATTTTGAGCGACACTGCCCACGCAACAACTGGTGCTGTTGTTTTAGCTAATGATAAAGTGCTTCAATCATTTTGGGAGAATCAATACCCTACTGTCAAGACACAAACCACAAATACAGGCAATATACATACTGGAGCATACCAATCAGGTCAGGAAGAAGGGAAACGCCTGACAATCCATAAACCAATGGAACACGCTGCTGGTAATCAAGGCCTTGCTATCGGTATGAGGAAGGACACTATTATGGGAAACAACACACCTTTTCAATCAACTTCAAATTTGCTTTCTTAGCATCAATGTCAAAGCTTTACAGATGTATGCGAGACATTATTTGGAGATAAATACCCATCTCATATTAATGATTGGGACGACATAGAGGATTACGCAGACCTAAATTCAGCTGAACGTGACTCACTCAATGATATTCGTGATTAGCACGAAGTTAGATTTGGCATGTAACATCAAATAGGGGGAAAACTTGAAAAAGAAGGTATGTAAAATTTGCAACGGATCTGGCAGGATTTGGAGCCAAAATGGGTACTGGCAATGAACCTGTACCATTAACCACAAGGAGAGAACCAAATGATCAGTGGAACTTTGTTAAAATTATTTATTTCTTATATTACGGCCTTTCTGCTGCTATTTATGCAAACCAGCTCTGCTCATGCAAAAGAGTTCCCAGTAACCAACGTAATTGATGGAGATACCATTTCAATATGGACCGACCAGGGTGGTAAAAAGATACGTTTCTATGGCATTGATACTCCGGAATTAGTCGGACAACCCTTTGGCATAAAGGCTCAACAGGCCACAAATCGTCTCCTCAATAACAGATCAGTTCTGCTGAAAAACATTGAAAGCAAACAAAGTTACGACAGGATTGTTGCCACTGTCCATGTTGGCGATCTAAACATCAACCGCCAACTCGTCAAAGAGGGACTTGCTGGGTTTCCCCTAAATATTGTCAGCAACCTTTTTGCGCCGAATGGCTCACCCTCGAAAAGCAAGCCCGAGCAAAAAAAATTGGTATATGGGGACGTCCAAACCCCGTACCTCCATGGAGTTTCCGACATATATAGTTCTCCCCCGTCCTCTCTCACCCTAAGACCGTTTTTCCATGGTTGGGAGAGGATATCCTTTTTGATCGTCGAAAATTTAGGCTATGTTCGCGTTAAGTGATGAAAAACACCCCATCGGCCTTATCTTTTTTGATATACCATCAAAAAAGAGGAGGACTATATGGAGACTAATAAATTTATCCAAATGCTTGCCCAAGTCAACCAGATGGATCACCGTCAACGAAACACTCTACTAACGACTCTTTCTCATCTTCCTGATGAACCCCAGGTTGTTGAAATTATTGAGTCTCGTTTCGATGTTGATGGTGCCTGCCCTTTTTGCGGTCATGATCAATACTACAGGCATGGTTTCGCAAACAAACTTCAGCGTTACCGTTGCAGGGATTGTAAGAAAACATTCAATGCCCTTACCGGCACTCCATTCTCTCGTCTTCGCCACAAGAACAAATGGCTGCAATATCTTAAAGCACTTACAGATTCTTTGAGCGTGCGTAAAGCAGCAACAGTCGTTGGCCTTCATCGTACTACTTCTTTTCGGTGGCGCCATCGTTTTTTAACATGGCTCAAACTCGATCGCCCGACTGTTCTTCAGGGGATTACGGAAGCTGATGAAACATACCTGCTTAAGTCTAATAAAGGATCTCGCAAACTTAACCGGAAGCCACGGAAACGCGGTGGTAGCGCGACCAAGCGTGGGCTTTCCAAAGAGCAAGTTTGCATTCTTGTCGCACGCGATCGTTCAGGGCATACTTTGGATTTTATTACAGGTAGAGGACCGGTAAGTAAAATCCAACTTGAGACCCACTTGAAATTCACACTGGACCACGATGCATTATTGGTAAGCGATGGACATAGAGCCTACAAGGCTTTTTGCAACGCTGAAGGAATTACCCATGAAACTGTTAATCTCAGTAAAGGACAAAGGGTTAGCAAAGGCGCTTATCATATTCAAAATGTAAATGCTTACCACAGCCGATTTAAAAATTGGCTGATGCGCTTTCATGGTGTTGCAACCAAGTACCTACCCAATTATCTTGGCTGGAGGCGATCCCTAGAGCAACACCGAAAACTTCCCACTGAGTCCTTATTAAATGTTGCTTTGGGTCAGTTTCCACAGTTAACGCGAACATAGCCAAAATTTAACATGTGAATTTCATGAAACTCGTCATAGTTGAATCCCCTGTAAAAGCAAAAAAAATATCCACATTCCTCGAAAGTGAACCTGGGGAATGGATTGTATTGGCTACTGGAGGCCATATCTCAAATCTTCCCAAAAATGAACATGGCGTTTTTAAAAATAACAATCAGTTTACGGGTAAATGGGTTCTTGAACGAGGCAAAGGTAAGATTGTCAGTGCCATAGCAGAACAAGCCAAAAAATCAGAAACAGTCTATGTAATGACCGATCCTGACCGGGAAGGCGAAAAGATTGCAACAGACATTATCACAAGAGCAAAACTGAAAAATTTCACAAGGGTCAGCTCTAACGAAATAACAAAAACCAAAATCATGGCAGCACTGGCCCAACAAAAAAATCCGGTAAATGAACATATTACCGAAGCGCAAAGGGCAAGACGATTAATAGATAGAGAAATTGGATACCCTCTTTCACAGATTATCCGAATTGACTTTAGCAATTCAAATTCAGCCTATACCCCTCGTGGAATTGGCAGGGTTATTTCTCCAGCGCTCAGCATAATTTGTGAGGCAGAATATCGAATTGATAAATACACTCCACAAAAATACTGGGTTCTTGTTGCGGATTACTTATTTGAAGGGGAGCAATTTCGAGCTCAGTGTAAACAACGTTTTTTCGAGGATGATTACGAAGCATTGCAAACATCTCTAGGAACAATCCAAAGCTGTCAGCATATCATCGCAGATTTTAAGCGTGACAACAAAGAGCACTCCCCTCCTCCCCCACTGATCACATCACAAATGCAGCACAGTGGCTTCTACCTATATGATTTTCTACCAAATAAAACCATGAAAATTGCACAGGAGTTATTTGAATGTGGATATATCACCTATATACGTTCAGATAGTTTCTTTTTATCCACGGAAGTAGTGAGGGACATTATCAATGTCGTGCAATCTCATTTTGGCCCAGAAAACACAATGTCAGAAAAACGGCTTTTCGATGAGCCAAAACGTGCACAGGCCGGCCATGAAGCAATTAGACCAACATCATTTGAAGTAAGCCATTACCCCAAAAATATAATCAATTTATGGAGAGAAAGGGACGAAACCATTAACCGTAAAGGCGAAAAATTTGGCGAGGATCATCAAAAACTCTATACATTCATTTTCTATCGCACCATGGCAACACAGATGAAAAATTCCATCTACGATGCCAGTATTGCCACAATTCAGGCAGACGAATTTGTTTTTGAGGCCCGAGCCAATAAACAACTTTTCGAGGGATGGGAAGCCCTTGGTAAAAAGAATGTCCTGGGAGTCGAAGTTGCCGATTTTATGGATCGGGAAAAAGCCCTACCCTACCTTTCTATTGGAGAGCCCATTGCTCCAATGCCCATCGACACAGACGAAAGAAACACCAGGCGCCCAGACAGATACGGTGTCGGAAGATTTATCACGACACTTGATCAGGCTGGAATAGCAAGACCATCAACGGTGGCCGGCATTGTGGGATCTTTGAAAAGCAAAGGTTATGTGGATATCAAAAATGGCATGCTATATCCCACAGAAACCGGTTCTCAAATTAATAAATGGTCGCAAGTGCATTGTGACTGGCTGACCAGTTCTAAGTCGGCAGCTGAATTTGAAGATCACCTGGATAAAATTGAAAAAGGTGAAAAGCAGAACGCTGACGAATTTATTTTGGCATATCACGAAAAAATTGAGCAGCTAAAAAAAGATCTGAATATCACAACCTCTGATACACCGGAACCTTCATCAAAACAGGCCGATTACGCAAAATCTCTAGCAGCTAAGAACGGTGTCACTTTACCAGACGAGATTCTAGCTGATAAGAAAAAAATGAGCGAATTCATTAAAAAGAACAAACCCGCAACACTCGGAAACTGCCCAGAATGTAAAAAGGGGGAAATCCAAGATCGAGACAAGTTTTACGGTTGCACCAATTTTAATGGGGGCTGTAAATTCGCAGTCTGGAAAGACGGTATAACCCGTTTCCTTGGCAATTTTAAGATTCCTCATGACGATGCAGGGGAGGAAATATTTAATGCTGCTGCCCAAAACAAACCGATTCACTTCGACGAACTTCACGGGAAAACGAAAACATTTTCAGCTGCCGTGGTACTTAAAAAAGACACAAAATGGGGATGGCAACTAGGCCTGAAATTTTAAATATGAATATGCAAGCACACGGTTTTGAAGATAGGACTCCACCACCACTAAGTCAAACATCAAGTCGCACTATTTCGGTTGAGGAAATGACTTCCGGCGAAGGATTAAAATTCGGACTTGGCTACCTTAACCCAACAAAATTATCTGAGTGGAATCCGGATGACTGGAAAACAAAAAATCCTCATGCACTCATTACTGGCACCTCTGGGGCTGGAAAATCGACTCTGCTTCGCCAGGTTATTAAATATTTGGCGAACAAGAACAAGTATGTGTTTGTCGTTGATCTGCATGGCGATCTAAATGTCCCAGGAGTCCAGGAAAACTACATTGAGATTACGGCTCGCAATTCACAATACGGAATCAACCCTTTTGATTTTGAAAAAGATCCCAAAAATGGTGGGGTCAGGGTTCAGAGTGATTCGATCGTTCAGCTTTTCAAGAAAACGTTCATGCCAAATCTTGGAAGCCTGCAAGAAAAAGTGTTCAAAAAATTGATCATCGACACTTACCACAGCGTTGGGATTACAGACGAAGACGTCGATACATGGAACAAAGAACTTCCGACTATGAAGGAGTTAAACAATCTCCTAAAATCCATCTCTCAGCGTGTAAGCACTGGTCTTCATTACGATTTTATCACAAAATTTGAAAGATGTAGTCAAAAAATAATTCAGTCTGAAAACAAAAGAGAAATTCTTGAAAAATACGAGATCATTGTAGACGAAGAAATCTCTATTCCAAATTTAGAAAGCAGTCTTGAATCCGTAAGCGGACAGATCGACAAAGATATTAACAAGCTGGATGAAATGTGGAAAGAATTTAGGAACTCAAAATTGTTTGCACAACCTCTAAGTGATATCTTTGGAGATGATCTGGCCGTTGATCTGGATTTTTACGCCAGAAAAGATGTGATTAGAGTGTTGGATACCTTGAGCATCTATATCAGCACATTATACGAAAGTGGAATATTTCATTCAGAGCTTCCTCCTATTGCAGGCAATGGCAATCTTCATCGCATAGACATATCTGGTTTATCATTTTCACTTCAAAGCTTTTTTACGGATATTTTACTCAGTAGAATTTTTCGAGCAAAAAAATTGCGTGGAGAATACGATAATTGCAGTGATAAATCCCGGGGAGCGCGTGTTGATACATACGTAATTATTGATGAATCTAAATTGGTGCTTCCACAAGGCAAGGAAAAAGAGAACCCGTATCAATCCATAAACAGAATTGCATCAGAAAGCCGAAAATATGGACTCGGACTCATCCTTGCATCACAGAAGCCGTCCCACTTTCCAAACGAACTTTTAACGAATATAGATCTCAAGATAGTTCTTACAACAGCAGAAATTGATAAGAAACCGGCGATGAAACTTTTGGGGATCAAAGACCCCTTTATCTTCTCACAAACAGACAAATTTGGCGTTGCTGCAATTAGCCAAGGTGCCCAGGAATTTGAATCAATCGCCCTTCCCTGGGTAGCAAAATGAATAACATGGAAATCACTCAAAAGCAAATTGAAAAACACATCGAACCCTACATTCACCAGGATCTTGTGACCAGCCACATTGATGTTTTGGAATTCCTCACGGATAAGTTGCGCGTCAAAGTTGTAGGTACAACAGCAACAGAAATTCTCATCCAAAACCCTAAACAAGAATCCGAACAAATTTGTCTTTCAGAGACTATCTTTGAACGGGATTTTTGTGGAAAGAGGCTGGTCGAAAGCGTCTGGAATAATGTTTAAAAATGGAGATGATCACCAATGGAAAATCAAGGAAGTGGATCGATTCATCTGAATGGAAAACTCTTGATGAAAGGCCCCCTGATGCAAATAATTTATAAATATATCACCGGTGAAAACTTCGACGACACGCAAGATCATCAGTCCTACATTCATAACATAGAGGATCTATATAACTGTAATATTGAAGGGCAATTAACCCTTTTGAATGCCAAAGGGAAAATATTGGAAAGACATCAAATTATTTAAACAGGAGTAAGAAATGGGAATTTTTTCAGGAATGTTGGGAAATGCAGGTGTTGTTGCGGCAGAAGAACTGACCGACAGGTATGGAGATTTGCTTGTCGAAAATGAGCAAATAGAGATTGGTTTCGAGGTTATCAGGGACACATTTATTTTCACCAACAAAAGATTCATACTCATTGATATTCAGGGTATAACGGGGAGTAAAACTGAATATCTGTCGATCCCTTATGGCTCAATATCCCGGTTCAGCATTGAAACAGCTGGAACTGTGGACCTTGATTCGGAATTAAAAATCTGGATAGGCAGTGATTCAATGCCGTCTATCACAAAAAAATTCAAAAAAGGTATTGATATTTTTGAGTTGCAATCAATTTTGGCAACTCATGTTTTGAATTGACTCCAAACATCCTTGAAGACTCTCACACCCCATGATGCTCTCCGTGTACCATGGGGTGTGAACCTGCATCAGCTACACGCCTATAGCCGAACAATACGCCCACTATGGCCCTCCATTTTTCCATACCCTGATTGACTATCATAGCTTTTTAGCTCAGCACCAATCTTCTGTGCCAAACTACGGGTAGTTTCACCACGAGAATTACCGTCATTAATCGGAGTGTCACGCAGAACACCAAGGGCATACTGACTTTGAACCAGCAACCTTCGATAACTATTTCTTTCACGCACAAGACCAGAAATTTGTTTTTGATCAACCAATGTTTCAGCCATAATTTTCTCCATATTTGAATGTTTGTTGTTAATATCCATTTTACCATTTACGAAAAAAGGCAACAACCTTTTTTACTATTATTACTTTATCTTATGACAGTTCTATTGTTGACATCACAAACTGTATCATGTTATTATTTACCCCAACAACAAACATTCAACACCAACCAAGGAGAGCAAAAATGACTTTAGCAGCACTACAAACACAAATCGACTACCACCAAGCTCTGTACGACGACCCAGACACCGAAATTGAGATCTCCGACCCTGAGTTCGATCAACTCAAGGTACAACTCAAGACGATAGCTCCAAGCGACCACAGACGTAAGCGCCAATTAAACCCCATCTTTTATCTATCGCTTTCCCATGTCATGATGTAACTCCAATATTAATCCAGGAGGATGCACATGAAAGCAACAGCTCACCAAATCGAACAGACCATCAACAGGCATCAATGGCTGGCCCATGTTAAGGCACAAAAGAAGAGCGGTATAAATCGCAAAGAATACTGTAAGCAATATGATTTGTCCTATAGTGCTATGACATATTGGACTGGCAAAGAACGAGCCTTCCCCAAAATCAAAACAACTCTGGTTCCTGTGCCCTTCAAAAGCAATACCGTGCAGTCTTCTTCCCGAACGGAACAAATGGATCTGCGTATCAACCTGTCCGGGAAGATCTCGGTCGAAATCGGTGCTAATTTTTCAATCAGCACCCTGACCCGACTGTTGGATACTCTGGAGGCACGGTAATGTTTTCGCCGGCCAACCCTGTGCAGGTATTTATTGCACCGGGCACCACAGATATGCGCAAATCGATAAATGGTTTGTCAATCCTGGTTGCTGATCAATTTGAACTGGATCCCTTTTCTGGCAGTCTATTCGCTTTCTGTAATCGCAAACGGGATATCGTTAAAATTCTCTATTGGGATCACAATGGATTTTGCCTCTGGCATAAGCGTTTGGAAAAGGATCGTTTTTTGTGGCCGGAGACTGAGGAAGGTGTGCTTAATATACGTGGCCGTGAACTGACCTGGCTGTTGGATGGTTTATCCATTGATCAACGTGATGCACACAAGCGATTAACGTATACAAATACGCTGTGAAAAAAAGAGCCCCAAAACACACTTATAGCTTGCAATATCAGCACGTTGTGTTATATTTGCAGGTATGGGATTAAACACTGCCACATTGCCTGATTCTCCTGCTGTATTAAAGGGAATCGTGGGCGACTTACACGTAGAGATCACTGATCTGCGAAGTCGTCACGACAAGGAAACCGGCATTCTTCTTGACCAGATCAGCCTTCTTCGTGCGCAGCTATATGGCCGGAAAAGCGAAAAATTTATACCAGAAGACGGCCCCAAGCCACTTTGGCTGTTCGATATGCCTGAGCCCGCGGATACAGACGAAGAAGATGACGACAAGGGTAAGATCCATGTTCCCGCTCATGACCGCAAGAAAGGTGGTAGGAAGCCACTGCCGAAAGATCTCCCCAGGATCGAGGTTATTCATGATATCGACGATGCGGATAAGGTCTGTGCTTGTGGATGTGACAAGACCCGAATAGGGGAAGAAAGTTCTGAAAAGCTTGATGTTATACCAGCTAAGGCACAGGTTATCGTCCACATTCGGCCCAAGTATGCGTGTAAGAGCTGTGAGGGAGTACAGGATGATGGTGCAACAATAGCGATTGCTCCTGTTCATGCACAAATCATTCCAAAGTCTATTGCCAGCCCTGGGCTGTTATCTCATATCATTACAGCTAAATTCACAGATCACCTTCCATTTTACCGCCAGGAAAAGCAGTTCACTCGGATAGGGGTGAAGATATCCCGAACATCCATGTGCAATTGGGCTATGCAGGCCGCCGCAGCGTGTCAACCATTGCTGAACTTACTCGAAGATGATGTTTTAGAAGGAAATTTCGTAAATATTGACGAGACCACGTTGCAAGTGCTGCGTGAGCCCGGTCGAACACCGACTTCAAAGTCATATATGTGGCTTTTTCGTAGGGGAGATCCTGAAAAACCTATTTTAATTTACAAATATCATCCCAGTCGAGCAGGTGATGTTGCCCGGACTTTCCTGGGAGACTTCCGTGGATACGTACAGACAGATGGCTATGCTGGGTATAATTTCCTTGATGGTATTGAAGGTATTGTTCATATCGGGTGCTGGGCACATTCACGACGTAAGTTTAACGATGTCCTTAAGTCTCTTGGTAAGAGCTCCAAAAGCAGCTCTGCCAATAAGGCACTGAAGTATATCAAAAAAATGTATAAGCTTGAAAAGGAAGCACGCAAAGGCAAGTGGTCGCATGACGAGATCTATCGTATGAGGCAGGATAAAGCTAAACCGATTCTCGATGAATTCAAGAAGTGGCTATCAAAAGAAATCCTGCTAACCCCACCGAAAGGACTACTTGGCAAAGCAATAGCGTATACATTGAATCAATGGAAACGACTTGCTGGATACATAAAAGATGGCTGCCTTACCATGGATAACAATATGGCCGAAAACAGTATCCGCCCCTTCGTAATTGGACGAAAAAACTGGTTATTTTCAGGCACTCCCAAAGGAGCAGAAGCCAGCGCACTCCTGTATAGCCTTATTGAAACTGCCAAAGTAAATAAGCTAGAACCATACGCTTACCTGCGATACATCTTGGGCAAATTACCAGTAGCGTCATGTCTTGAAGATTACGAGGCGTTGCTGCCGTGGAATGTTACACAGGAACATATGGAACATTCACGCCTGACAGAGTGTGCTTAGCTTGGCGCTTACCCACAGACTGTCGCTGGTTGCTGGTGCATCAACTGGTAAGATTGGGTTCCATAAAGAAAAGGTTAGTCATGGTGACTCCCCTTGCTATTCCATGGATAAAGTTTATACCGTGGACGAGTTACTTCACTTTGCTTGTAAAATAGCCCGTACATCCACTGAGAAATTTGACATTGAAGTTAAATACGACGGTCTCACAGGAAGTCTTTCTCATGGCATCCTGAGTACAAGTGGAGAAGGAGGCCTAGTGGGAGTAGACATATCAGACAAACTCCCCATCATAAATATTGAGTATGCTCCAGGAACAGAAAAGATAACCAAAAACCTGCGTGGCGAAATTATCCTTAAAAAATCAGTATTTGCCGACCATAAACACCTGTTTGTCAGAAAATCTAACGGCAAGCCTTATAAAATTCCAAGATCCGCTTGTGTTGCACAAGTAATGAGTGAGGACAACATTGAGAGCATCGGAGCATTTCTCACTTTCGTTATTTTTGGAAAACATCAAAAAACCATGACATTAGAAGAACTACAGGGTTTTGACCTGGAGGGTTTTGCAAAGGCCGTTCAGCAAATGGACTACCCAGCTGATGGTTTGGTTGTAAAATTACAAGACAGGGAATACCTGGCATCCCTTGGGGCAACAAGTCATCATCAGCATGGCGAAATGAGCCTTAAATTCGGTAATCCTACAGGTGAAACAACTATTCTGGACATCGAAAGATCCGTTGGCAAAGGACGTATAACTCCCGTTGCCATAATTGAACCTGTGGAAATCGAAGGTATCCTGAATCGCCGCGCGTCCCTTCATAATGCAGCGTTTATCAAAGAAAAGGACATCTGCATTGGTGATCGCATTAGCGTAGAGAGGTGTGGTTCAATAATTCCGGGCTTTTTAAAAACACTAAATAAGCCGGAGACACGAAGGACACCTGAAATGGGTGTTTGCCCAGCCTGTAACGCACCAACCATATTTGATGGTGTGAACGAGACCTGCAACAACGATCAGTGCAGTGGCACTCTGGCCTGTCAAATCTACGATAGCGTTGTCCGTATCGGAATTGAAACACTGGGAAAAACCACCGTTCAAAAATTGATCGAAACCCACGATATCAAAAACCTCTCTGATATTTTCTACATTACTGTGGAACAGGCTTCTGAACTGGAGGGATTTGCCGATATTTCAGCACAAAATCTTTTTACCGCTGTCCAGCAAGTAAAAAACAAGCCTATTAATGACTGGAGAATCCTGGCAAGCCTGAATATTAGCGGTATAGGCCGCAGAATGAGCCAAACCATTTTGAAAGACAGAACGCTCTCACAGCTCCGGCAAATGAGTACCAATGAATTGTTAGCCATTGATGATATTGGGGAGATCCGGGCTGCACTGATCCACCTCACCCTTCAGGAATATTCTGAGTACATTGACGAACTGATAGTACATTTTCCAAGCATAATAAACACTGTTGACCATCAAGATGTTGAGCTGCATGGAGTTGTTTGTTTCACTGGCAAAACCCCTGTGAAGTCGGAAACCCGTAACAAACATTGGAAGCCTTTTGCAGAGACGCATGGTTTTGAAGTGAGTAGCACCATCAAAAAGAACACTACAATCCTTGTGACCGGAGACCTGGGCAGCACATCTTCAAAAATGAAAAAAGCCGAAGCTAACAATACTCAGATCATGGATTATGAGGCATTTCGAGAAATGGTTCAGTAAACCATCACAGCTAAACAAGCGAAACACATAACCGCCTCCACGCAACCCCTAATCCCTGCTTTTAGCAGGGATTTTTAATTTAAAACACAGTGTTTTAGTGTTGATACAGACACTCCTATAATGTTATAATACATACATCACATGGGGAAATGTGACAAAGATTAAATAACAACAAATCAAAACGGAGAGGAACTACAATGCTGCAACACATAACGGCCGCAACCAGGCATATTTTACAAAACATAAAAGAGTCTCCGGCATCTTTTGAGAATGATTTCAAAATTGCTGGAAAAACAGCCATTGTCAGAAAGGTAGTTTCAGCCCCGCTACGCTTTGCAATTAAAAACAACCTCATCGCAGGAAATTGTCTGAATTTCGGAAAAGGGAAAGCTACCTGCGATACCGCTAAAATTGAAGAAATAGCCTCTTCATGCCACGAATTTGATTTTGTCCACGCTCCATATGTT
The DNA here is from genome assembly GCA_964538055.1 of uncultured Desulfocapsa sp. Taxonomy (GTDB): domain Bacteria; phylum Desulfobacterota; class Desulfobulbia; order Desulfobulbales; family Desulfocapsaceae; genus Desulfocapsa. The sequence goes on from CAZIDU010000011.1 coordinate 36,386, forward strand.
CAGAACCTTGACCGTCAATATGACACTGTATACGCTGGCTACGTATTGAATGTATTGCCAAGCAAAACAAGAGAGCTAACGATCAAAATGATAGCTCAGGTAACTCGTGGCTATGCCATTATCGCAGTCCGTTCCACACGTGAATCTACAATGAAAAAGCTCATGAAGACGGCTAAACCCTTTGAGGACGGCCTTCGCACATCATCTGGTACCTTTCAGAAAGGGTACACGGCTCAGGTCTTAGCAGAAGAAATGAAAACGGTTTTCAGGGATGTGCAGATTTTCAAAACTCCATGTGGATTTGAGATGGTAAGGTGTAGTCACAAATGTGTAAATTGATCAATAAAGCTGAATATTTTGTGTCTATCAAAACGGTATCCGTTGGCAAGAAATTACCAATGGATACCTATGTCCATAAAGACGCTCTCCATTTACTGCCAGACAATCTACAGGATCTCATTAGCACTATTGACGGCCAACTCCTGGAGAACAAAGACTGGAATTTGGTTAAACTTTCACGGAAGAATTTCAAAATATCGTTTTTGAGCTACCCTAATTTTTTTGATTATGCCTATCCTGCTCTTTCAAAAAGCTATTCTGTCAACCTGGGGATAGCCGATTGCATGGTGCGTGATTACTCAAAATCTAACAATCCCCCTATCCTTCACAGGAAAGAAACATTTTTACCTCCTGACCACCCTTCCGTTGAATCATTCAAAGAAATAACTGCTGAAGGCAAGAAAATTGGTTTGTATGTGAATACTCGGACGATTGGGTTTAGGGCGAACTGAAATCAGTTGATTGCATCCAAGGGGTATCTGCTGAACAAAGCCGGTCGGTTACGCAAAATAGACATTTAACGCTAAATGTCTATTTTCAACTATCACTTACCATTTGAAGAATTGACACTTCGTACTCTGCTTCAGCTAATTTACTTTACGTGACAAGCTTGTCACAAATTCAGCTAATGACTCTGCCTGTTTTTTATTCAATCCTTCAAATTGCGCTGCAGTGTATTGGTTGTGTTCGATCATTGTCTTCTCCTGCGTTTGGCCTGATTGCCCTTTACTATAGAAGACATTAGTCATTATTTTCATCACCCAGGAGTGACAAAAGTTTTTGCACTCAAATAGATTTTACGTATCATTTCTAATCATTGAAACACAACTGCCTTTTGATTCTCAGTACATGATAGCTCACTGAGAATCCTCTTGGTTTGACAAAATTCACCGTACTATGGAAACTGTACCTTTGACAAAAAAAGGATAACTGGAGAAGAACAATCCTTTGAATGGTACAATTAAGATCTTGTATTTTTGATTTTTTTTGTTGCAAAATAATTATTTTATAATTCCCTGAGTGGGCAATAAACACAAAGGCACCTGATGAACATGGTCTAAAGTTGGTTAATCCTGATTAACTGTTTTTATTTATTAATTTGAAACCGGCCGAACAGTAACCGGTAACGCACCAACATCATCCACATTAACAGCAATCGGCGGCACCCATTTCAATAGAATTTCACGTTCTCCATCCCGTGGCCCGATCCAATAATGATGCCAATGTGCTTTTCGTATATGAGCCCTTGGCCGAACACGTCCAGATCCACCAATCTCTCCCGGCTGTCCGGTTTCTTTTGCAAGAAAAGCCCTTCGCAATGCACTACCAATTCGTGCCCCAACATTCCACACAGAATGATTATTGGGCGGGAAAAGCTTCATGCCTTTCTTGGTTTTTTTCGGTGCTGGCTTCGCAGGAGGCTTACTATCGCCAAAATCGGGTTTTTCTGAGCAGATATACAACAGAAGAGACAACAGCGGTTCCAATGAAGATACCATTTCATCCGATAATCCATCAGGCACTTGGGTCATCAAATGTGTTTTGCCAGACAATCCCATTTGACGTTGAGATTCAACAATCATGGCATCAACAGCCTCACCTAACGTGTCAACATTGAGATGCAATGGCTGGCCAATTAGATGAGGCCCAAGATCATCGTCAATGTCCAGCAAGAGACGCAATTCTGGCCTGCCAGTGTTGATATCAAATTCCAAATGCGCAAAAAAACCAAACAACTTTTGATCGCCTATTAACATATTTGGTGTTTCAATAAATACACACCATTCAGGGAGACGAAAGAGAACATCAACTGGTAATTTATCGATCTTTGTTTCAATGAGTTGCGAATAAAGTGCAGGATCAAACCGATAAAAAGATTGTGAAAAACGCCACGCTGATAATGCTGCAATCTTTGCCACATCAGGAACAAGTGCTGTTTCCAGCGTCTGGCCGCCAGAGACAACCGCATAGCTTGCAGCCATTGGTGCAAAACACCACTCCGGCCAGTCAGGTAGATCTTTACCCCGGGATGAGCGGAACATTTCGATTTGCTTCCATGCCTGCGGATAAAGAATAATGGCTGTTCTTAGATACTCTTGGGGGCGAAATATTTTTTGGTTTTCTTTCATTTGTTGATTCCCATACAATTAGATGACTCTGGCTAAACACAATCATTTCAACGACAATTACCTTATTTTTACAAAATATTCAGCCTTATCCCAGTCAACACCACCAAGATCATCAGCATTTCTTTGTAGAGCAATATTCCGTACTTCAAAATGTATTTGATACTCTCGGTCATCATCTTTTGAGTCGTAAACTGAAGATGCATAAGTGCTTGAAGCACTGCCAACGTTCATGAATTCTACGTTGGAATCATTTAATTTCCTGCGTACATGATCTGGCAAATCAAATGGGTGGAGACAATTGGTATAAGCTTGGAAAAAATTGAAGGTCAAGCAGTTGGAGAAACACTTGTTTTGTTGACTTCCTATGCATTAGTTTTGCAATTCAAAGAAATATTCAAAGATACTCTTCTCGCAGAACGAATGTTGTATCAAGACGGCCAGACACCATTTGCATCCTCATTTAATAAATTTCACGAGAATTCAGCTGCTGGTCAACGTCCGGTTTGGTTAAGCCTGGGGAACGCATGGACTAGCGTGAATTATTCAGGTCAATCACTTGAAATTCCTGCTGAGCAAGACAATATTTTGAGTGACCTGGTTATTCCCCGTGTACCGTTTTGCAAATTCTTGAGCATATAAATGTTAAAACAACAATGCTAATCAGCATGTTGTTGATTATTGTGATAATTTATAACTACACTGTTAAAAACCTTCATAATCTCCAGAACGGTTATACCGTCAATAATACAATAAACAGGATCATATGAATTGACAATGATACTTATCAAAAGTATAGAAACAGACATCATCTTTTTGTTTGTTTTTAATGTTTTATTTGTTTTATAAGTTTTGTAAAGGAATAAACATTGTTAAAACAGAATATTACATAATATACGGTAGTGTTATTGGGGCAAAAGGTAGTAGGATCAAGGCAAAAGGTAATATAATAAGGGCTAAAGGTATTAAGATTTGGGGATGCTCTTATTGGGTAAGTCTAATTCCGGCTTATTGCTGAAAGGTAGTAAAAATAGGGACAATAATAACGAAAGTACAGAAACAAACATCACTCTTTGTTTTAATGATTTATTTGTTTTATAAGTTTTGGATAGTTAAAAACCATGTTAAAACAGCCCATTACATAACGTAAGGTAGTGTTATTGGGGCAAAAAGTAGTAGGATTAGGGCATAAGGCAATATAATAAGGGCTAAAGGTAGTAATAACGGGGAATGAGGTTGTCTGAAAAAGAACCATAATATTCGCCTGATACCTGAAAGGTAGTAAGATTGGGGGAATTGCCCTGCCCTCCCTTTATTCATTGGCAGTAGAAAGGAGAGCTTCAGATCTGGTAACCCCAGAACTCGACCTATTGCCGAAAGGTAGTGATAATGGGGAGTGAGGCTGTCTGGAAAAGAACTGTAATATCTGTGTGATACCTGAAAGGTAGTAAGATTGGGGGAGTTGCCCTGCCCACCTTTTATTCATTGGCAGTAAAAAGGAACCCTTGATTTGGGTAACCCCAGCATTCGGCCTATAGCCGAAAGGTAGTAATAATGGGGAATGAGGATGTCTGGAAAAGAACTGTAATATCCGCCTGATACCTGAAAGGTAGTAAGATTGGGGGAGTTGCCCTGCCCTCCCTTTATTCATTGGCAGTAGAAAGGAGAGCCCCTGATCTGGTAACCCCAGCATTCGGCCTATTGCCGAAAGGTAGTAATAATAGGGGATGAGGTTGTCTGAAAAAGAACCGTAATATTCGCCTGATACCCGAAAGGTAGTAAGTTTGGGGAAGTTGCCCTGTCCCCCCTTTATTCATTGGCAGTAGAAAGGAGAGCCCCTGATCTGGTAACCCCAGCATT
>CAZIDU010000011.1:40810-59024 GCA_964538055.1 uncultured Desulfocapsa sp.
CGGCCTATTGCCGAAAGGTAGTAATAATGGGGGCTGAGGTTGTCTGAAAAAGAACCGTAATATTCGCCTGATACCCGAAAGGTAGTAATATTGGGGGAAGTTGCCCTGTCCTCCCTTTATTCATTGGCAGTAGAAAGGAGAGCCCCTGATCTGGTAACCCCCGCATTCGGCCTATTGTCGAAAGGTAGTAATAATGGGGGATGAGGTTGTCTGGAAAAGAACTGTAATATCCGCCTGATGCCTGAAAGGTAGTAAGATTGGGGGGCTCCATTTAGCCATTGGCAGTAGAAAGGAGAGGCCCTGATTTGGTAATCCCAGGTTTCGGCCTCTTATCGAAAGGTAGTGATAATGGGGAGTATAATTATCTGAAAAAGATTTGTTATATTAACCTGATATATGAAAAGTAGTAAGGTTGTGGAAGTATCCCGCCCTCTCTTTATCCATTTGGCAGCAAAAAGAGAACCCAAAAGTTCATAACCCTTCCAAAACATTTCGCTCTGTAATGGTGAAAATACAAAGGTAGACGTGAAGCTCACGGGAGATGCTGTGAAAATTAAAAAGCATAAACAGGTTGACACGGTGCTGCTTTAGAGTTTAAGCTAAAAAAACACTCGTGAACAAACTTACCATATCAATCACTGGCGGGAAAAATTGCTAACATGGCTAAAAATGAAATAACCCCCCTCGAAAAAAATGAACGGTTTGTGATGAAAGCCAGTGCTGCCATCTACATACCTAATAAAGTGACCCTTTTACAACGACGTGCGTGGAATATACTTGTCGCAAATAGTTTTGATAATTTAATAACCCAGGAAGAACATGAGATTTCCCTCAAAGATCTATGTGCAGAAATAGCGTACAAATCTAAGGATATTGCTCGGGTTAAGCAAATGTTTCGGGACCTAAGAGGGTTTGAAGTTGAATGGGATATTTTAAATAAGGATAAGGAAAATGAATGGGGCGTGGCAGGGTTGCTTGCTGAAGCAAAAATAGTTAATGGAAGGTGTATATATTCTTTTAGCCCTAACTTACGCAGGAATCTCCATAATCCAAAAATGTACGCTCGGATAAGTTTAATGATACAAAACTTATTTACGAGTAAGCATTCACTCGCTTTGTACGAATTAGCTGTAGATTATTATGATGTAAAAAGAAAATGCGGTGAAACGCCATGGATAAAAATAGCTAAATTTCGACAATTGATGGGGTTGGATGAGACCGAATATAAATATTTTAAAAATTTATCACAATCGGTGATCAAGAAAGGAGTTAAGGAAGTTAACTCTAAAACCTCATATAGCATTCGGGTTGAGACGAGAAGACATGAGCGAAAAGTCACCGAGATCAAATTTCACATAACCCATAACGGGAAATCAATTAAACTAAAAAGGCCATTAAGTAGGCCTAAACAAATGCACATAGCAGCACCTTTATTGGAGCTGAATAATAGAGTCCTTTACGAACTACTAATAAATGAGTTTGAGATATCCGAAAAAAAAGCCATTGAAATACTCAAAAACACAGATGAGTTAATTGTCGAAAAATCATTGGATTATGTCCGGGAAAAAAGGAAGGAAGGGAAAATTGGTAAAACAATAGCAGGTTATACAATTACGGTGATAGAAAATGGTGGCCGGCAACTTGCTGATACAGCAAAAGAAAAAGAGAGACAGAAACAGCTGCATATCGAAGAACAACAAAAGTTAGCAATTGAACGAAAAAGAGAAAAAATCAAAGAAGAATTTGATGATCAAACTAAAGCTAGAATTTGGGAATTATATGAAAACTTACCTCTAAAACTCCAGGAAGGATTAAAGGCAAGCTGGCTAGAAATAGCAGAGGAATATGTTTCAAAAACGTACCAAAAAGAAGGGTTGAAAAGTATCTCTGTTAGACAGATATTTGGTAGTTATCTTAAAATCGAGTTACTTACAGAAGATGAACTTGATTTTGAAAAGTACTATCAAGATAACCTTGTAGGTTCAAAAATGGATACAGAAGCTGTGTAATCACCCCACCCGATCAAAGGCTCCATCTAGCAGCTCAAATGCATTTTGAACCTCAGTCTCAACCTTTTTGAGCTGCCCCTGTAAATCAATAATCAACTCAGCCCCTTTTTTGGCACTAACCGCCAGTTCGTCAATAGGAATTGCAGAATCATCAAGTTTCGACAAAATTTCATTCAACTGCTGAACCTTTTCAGTGTAACTTTTTTCATTATCGGTCATATTCTTTTCCTTTTAGATAACTTCTGAACTAATTTCCCCGTCTTTCAGCCTAGTCTTTAAAACACTGCCAGCCAAAAGGCCTTTGGCAGAACTAATCACCCTACCCTGCTCGTCATAAACAATAGCAAATCCCCGGTCAACGATAGTTGCAGGATCTGCAGAGTGAAGCACCCGTCCCTTCCCTATCAATTTTTCTGATTCACCGGAAATAACTTTGAGAAACCGATTTACTTGAAGGCGCTCACGATAATTTTTGATTTCCAGGAAACTGGATTGAATGACTGATTTACTGGCAGCAGTGAGATGAATTCTTGATTCTTTGAGATAACCCCTTTCATCAGTGATTCTACCTGTTATTTTATGGGATAGTTCCAGGCCCTGGTGCTGCAGTTTATAAATTATTTTTTCAATATATTGCCTGGTGTTGCGTTCCAGCATGAGACAGCGGTCTGTTTGCCACTGTTTTTCTTGATCAACATGAACAGGCCAGGAAGATTTTAAAAAGTTCTGGGCACCTTCCAGGTATTTTTCAACCTCAACGTATCGAGCGATAATGGATTCTGCAATGGCAGTGGGAGTTTTGAAAGCTGTATTGCTGATGTGATCCAGAACACTCGTGTCTATCTCATGGCCAATGCCGGTCCACACAGGATAATGGTAGCCAGCGATCATTTTGGCAATCCGTTCACTGTCCAGGGCAGAAAGATCTATGCGAGATCCGCCACCCCTGCACAGAATCACCAAATCGAGATCCGGTGTTATCTTGTTAAGGGCAAGCATTGCTTTCAAGACGCTATTTTCAGTATTTTGCCCCTGCATAATTGCATCAGCAAAAATTATCTGAAATCCAAAACGAGATTTGAGGAGCGTTTCGCAGAAGTCCGAGTAAGCCGCTGAGTTATGCGCTGTAATGAGTCCAATACGAAATGGAAGCTGTGGCACTAACTTTGCTTTATTTGGCTTGTCAAGGCCCAAATTTAGCAATTCAGATATGAGTTTTTGCTTTTTTAGCTCTAATTCACCTAACGCAACTGCGGGATCTGCATCGATTGCTTCCAGGGAAAGACCAAATTGATCATGGAATCTCAACTGGCATAATAGGCCCACCAAGGTACCATCCTGGAAAGCGTTATGTAATTGATGGGCTTTGAATTTGGTTTTGATCTTTTGGAAATTATGTTGCCAGATACTACAGCTGATCTGGGCTGCAATTTTACCCCCATCCCCTGTTTCGACCAAATTGCAATAAAAGTGCCCTCCCCTTTCCCGGGTTGAACTCAATTCTGCTTTTACCCAGAATTGTTTTTGCATTGCTGGGGCAAGGATGTCTCTTACGCGCTTGGTTATGGTTGAGACAGTGAAGTAATTAATGGAATCTTTATTCATAAGGAAAAACAGGTAAATAATAAGGTGAAAGATACTAACAATACATACAGTTAAAGTAATTCATATCTGCTTATCTATACGAACAGTCCAAATAGTACTGTCTATACAAATAATATGAATAAAACTAAACATACAAATCATTAAGTAGATTCGTATTATTTGTATAGATCTACTATTTGCATCCTCTTTTTGTTCTTACTATTTTATTTATTGCCGCCTTAAAGTCAGTTTCATTCATGTCTTTAAGTGCTCTTAAGCCGGCTCGTATCATCTCAGACTTGTTGCGGTCGATACCTTTCTTCATGGCCCTGAGCCGTAATTTTTCAATTTGCTCGAATTCTGGCTGGGGCAAAGTATAAGTGTCACGGACGGTTTTAATTCTTTTTTTGACCTGTTCGACGATTTTTTTGCTTTTTTGAGTCTCTGTTTCAGCCTGATCCCCAAAATTTTCAACATCCTCATCAGATAATAAAGTTTTACCTCTCTTCTCTTTGGCCTTAGCTAAAGACATTCCTGTTGGTTTATTTGTCATTATTATAAATCTCCTTCGCAAGGGATTTGATTTCTCGCCTGGCTTTTTTGTTGGCCATTTCAATTACACCAGTTCCCAAAGGATCGACATCAGCGTATATTTTTCTGCTGACAATGACACTCTTCAACAAATGGAATAGTGGTAATTCCTTCATGAGTTCTTTTATTTCGGAAACATCCTTTACCTTTGGGTTTGGAGAAGCTTGAGTGATCAGGACGCATGCTTTAATATCCTCATTCATTTCTTGTGCGCGATCGACTAACTCAGAAACCAATATTAAGGTTTCTACATCTTTTTGAGAAGGACGCACTGGGGATATAAGCATATCAGCGGCCAGAAGAGCTGTGCGAAATTCTTTAGAATCCTGACCTCCTGTGTCAACTATTACCTCGTCATATTTGCTACTAAGTTCTTTTAATGTTTTGTAGATATTCCCTGATTTTTCGATGCAAGTGATTTGAGGATGATCCGTTTCCTCTCTTCGACTTGCCCAGTTTGTTGATGAGCCCTGTGTAGGATTTCCTTCAACAAGCAAGACGTCCTTCCCTTTATGGGCAAGCCATGCAGCCAGATTTGTTGCTATTGTGGTTTTCCCTGTGCCACCCTTTTGACCGCCTACAAGTACTATCATGTTACTCTCCCTGGTTGGTTAGTATAATGTGAACAAGGTTAATGATACAAATAATAATAATAATACAAACGATACGCTTGGAGTGTATCGTTTGTAAGGTTATAATAATACAATTAATTTGTAATATTCGCAACTATTCTGCTCTCTGAGGTATACAAAGAAGTGATTGATTTGGTGGATCCTCTAATAGTGTGTCACTATTGAGGGAGGTTGATGAGAACATTTTGGGTAGTATATATATAGGAATAATACAAATAAGGCTAATGATAAGAATGAGACATAATATATGAATAGTTTGTCAAAAATATTCCTTTGTTGTCATCAAAAAATCGCATCATTGTTGTGCGGAAGGATCTGCTGATACAAAATATGAGTCGATCGTCAGAAGGGTGCCAGCCTTAAAGTAACATCCCCCATAAATAAATCTATCCTGGATAAAGGTGATGTTAATTCAGAGGAAAGCTTTAATCCGAAAAATTTTGGAATGGTTATAAGGTAATCACAGTTCCGTCACAATATATTTCTCAAAATGTCTAACCCTTGATTGTGTCCATCTGGACAAGAGAAATTCACAATAAGAGTTGGTTCGCATAAGGTGCTGCTTGAAAGAAAATCCCGACTACATAGGCGGTAATAAATACCTTGATAGAAGTGAATATTTGTGACATTCGCAGCGTAAGTATTCTTTGATTACTTTCATTCGGTCGAGTGAGGTAGCTAATCGAAACCTCTTAGCTTAATGGTAGCATAGTTGGTGGGCGAGAAATACATATAATACATAATAGACAAACTATATGAACAGGGCGAATGGTGAGTATAAGACAAATCATACAAACTATATGTATGGTTTGTGGTTGTACATTGAAGTTGCTGGTGTGGAAATTTTTAAAATATGTGTATTATATGAATACTACGTATAATTAAGTGGCTGTATATTGGTGTATGTATATGGCTTGAGTAATCGATATTGTAATTAAATTGACAAGTAAATACCCAAACGAAGAAGATGGGAAATGTGGAATTAGTGATAAAAAATAGAATTAAAAAGAAGCCTAAAAGATGAGAAATATAGAAATTAATATTGAATAATAAAATCAATCAAGTCTGACTTTGTTGAAGATGATGCGGGTTTTCACTATCTACCCAAAAACCTAATCAAGAGCAAAAAGTAAAAATGACTCAACGATGATACGAGGATTACCCTGTTACAAGTTGACGCCCAGTGTGCGATAATGTTATCATTGTTCTTAACAACAAACATTATCCTAAAAAAAGGAGAGAAGCGACATGGTAGGCAAAAAACAAGGTTTTTCAAACATGGTTTCCTTTATGAACAGCATTATTAGTATAATATTTGGAATTTTCCTGCTGTTGGCTGCAGGAGCTCTCCATGGCACGCAAATGTCGTTAGAAAGTCGAATTGAATCATTGGTAATAGCAGTGACCATTTGTGGGGTAATATGTATGCTAACGGGCTTGCATGAGGCTGTGCTAAGCTGGAAACAAAAAAAAATAAATATGAATATTACGGGAGGATCAATAATCTATCCGTATTTCAGAAACAGTATCAAATAGTGGGGTAGGGTGGGTTTGCCGCTCACCCCATTTCCAGTTCTTCCATTTTGCGATATAAGGTTGACCGATGAACTTTTAGCATTTTAGCGGCCTTAGATCGGTTCCCATTGCATTCCTGCAGAACTTTTTCAATCGTAGGTCGATCAAGCTCAAGTTTTGAGGCAGGTTTTGGTTCTGGTTCAGAAATAGTGGCAGGTTGAGTTTGGTGGAACAATTTCTGTATTGACTCAGGAAAATGTCTCTTTTCGATAATATTGCCTTTGCAAAGAGCGGAAATGTATTGAGCAACATTTTGAATTTCACGGACATTGCCAGGCCACATATATTCGCCAAGAAAACGTTTAGAATCTTCATTGAAATTTTTTGAGCCGGCATCGTATCTTTGTAAAAAATATCGAATTAAAAGCGGGATATCTATGCGACGATTGCGTATCGGTGGGATATTGATAGGAATTACGCAAAGCCTGTAATAAAGATCTTCTCGAAATGTTTTCTTTATTATTTCGTCAGGCAAATGCTTATTGGTTGCACAAATAATTCTGACATCAACCTTAATTGTCTCTCCAGATCCAATTCGCAAGAATGAACCATCCTGCAGTACTCTAAGCAACTTTGATTGAACGGCGAGACTTGCTTCTCCAATCTCATCCAAAAACAGCGTCCCACCATCGCAAAACTCGAAAAGTCCCTTTTTGTCGGTATCAGCTCCAGTGAATGCCCCTTTTTTATAACCGAATAATTCACCCTCTAATAATTCGCTAGGAAGGGCTGCACAATTAATGGCAAGATATCTCTCGCCACTCCTGGAGCTGTAATCATGGACTGCTTTGGCAACTATTTCCTTACCAGTACCAGATTCACCTCCTATACAAACTGAAGCATTTGTATGGGAGATATTCCTGATAACTTTGCAGATTTCGAGCATTTTTCGGTCTTTGCATATGATTTCTGGTATTGCAACATCCGTCACATATTCATTGGCTGGAAAGTCAATGTGCTCTTTAGAATCATCCAAAGATTGGGAAGAGGGGATAATCTTGTCTCCGGATAGTACATAGGATTTAGTCTCTTCAATTCTAACGGTGAAAATTGATATGTTACACGTCAAATCATTTCCAAATACTTCTCGGGTTATTTGCATGTTAAAATCGATGTTTTGTTCGACCTGTTGCAATACTTCGTGCAACCGTTTTCTTGGTACTCCAATGATATTATGTACATCGTTTAAATTCATTCCAAGAACATCTTTCTCAGATATTCCAAAAAAGTTCTTGGCTGCAACATTGTAGTGAGTGACTATGAGTTCATCGGAAATAACGACGATAGGTACCTTGGTGGCCTTGTTAATGACTGTATGTAAGACTGTTTTAGACCTGATGATTTGTTCAGACAGTAAGTTTAGTCTGATGATGTTATTATCCTTGGCCTTAACTACTTTGGCGAGATAGTCTTCTTTGATGAGGGAGCGAAATGCAGTTATGATATTAGTTGTCAGAATATCTTTTATAAGATGCGGTTTGATAATAAAACCGTCGATGTCAAACTCTTTGGTAATATAACTTGGTGAAAAATTAGAAAGATTGCCAGTAATAATTAAGATTCTGGTTTGGTGATTGTTGAGATTATTACGGAGAAATCGTACAAGAGCTAATCCACTATCAGATTGTTCAAGTGAAATATCAATGATTGCAAGATGGATTTCTTTTTCAGAAAGAATCTTTTTGGCAGAAATACTATCTGTTGCGGTGGATATTGTAAGTCGTCGGTCAAAAACAACCAAATCCTTAATAAGATCTGAGATGGTTGCAAGAACACTGGGTTCATCGTCAACTATTAGTAGGTTCCAGGGCTTTTCAGAATTCATTCGTCAAAATATGAGGTTAATTGTTCAAATTCAGATCGGGCTTCCTCGAGAGAAAAAACAATACTGTTTATCCAATCAACGGGAACCAGGATGCTTGCCGTTTTGGAACATTGGGATAATACATGACGTTGCAGAGTTTTGCAAAGCACCTGTGATTTTATCTCAATAAAAAGCTCTTGCAGTCCAACATCCAGAAAAATGACATTTGCCAATGTACTAAATAGCGAAACATCGATGTTTCCCTGGGTTATTTCCGTGCGCAGAAGCTTAATGACATGTAACGGGGTGATCGTGTTTGTTTGTTCATAGCATTGTTGAATGGAGTGATAAAGCACCTGGTGATCTTTTCGAGTAAAATCCTCTGGTGTTAATAATTTCAGCATCTGTTTAAGATTCAATGGTAATTTACCAAACAATAAAGTACCAAAAAGTGTTTCTTCGACAAAAAAACTTATTTCAGTATGTGTAGAAGAAACACTTTCTGGTACCAATTGTTCGGGGTGATCTTGTTTCTTCTGACGGATCTCCATCAGGTGATTGCAGCTGGACACATTTGCTTTGCAAAACCATTTACAAGTTTACAAGCAGCTTTTTTGCCGTGTTTATGCTCCAGTTGTACAACAATGGCCAGCATCAATCCGAGCACAGATTTCTCCGGATCCAGTCCTTCTTCTTTTGCTTCTTTCATATAATTTGCAAGATGATTGTCTGCGAGTTGTTTGAAATTGTCTGCCATGGGGGGCTCCTTTGGGATTATTTTAAGATTTTTACAACGTCATTATAAATGATAGTATAGAAAATAACGGCAAGTATCATTTGTCCAGTGACGTTTCCGATAAAGCGAATATTTTTGTGAATAGGTTTGCCACGTCTCAGTATTTCAACAAAATACCCGGCAAGGTGGCCACCATCAAGCATGGGTATTGGAAGTAGGTTGATTAATCCAAGGTTTACGCTGAGCAGTGCTGATAAGTATAAGAGGTGAGACCAACCTAGTTGATAATTGTGACTGGTTATTTGGGCTATAGCAACTGGTCCGCCGACTTCTTGAATTGATGTCTTGCCGAATAATAATGAATGCATTCCTTCAAGAATATTTATCCCTAATTTCATTATAGTTCTGCCTGCTTCTACTATAGCTTCGGTGGTGTTTTTTACTGGCTTAAAGCTTCTAAAGGTTGTTTTAATGACGCCTATTTTATATTTTTTTGTAAATTGACCGGTAGCTTCATCCAGAAGTATCTCAGGAACAACATGCATGGTACGAGGAGATCCTTGTCTTTCAATCATAAATGACATTTCCTCTCCCTGAGATTTGCCAATGATACTACTCATGTCGCTCCAGCTTTCTACGTGCTGATCATCTATCTCGACAACCAGGTCGCCTATTTGAAAGCCAGCACGCGAAGCTGGACCATGGGTCACAACTTTGTCAAAAGTTGCTGACTGATCGGAAAAAGGAATGCCGACAACGAAAAATACTGACAGTAAAAACAAAAAAGCAAGAATGAAATTTGCTGTTGGCCCAGCTGCTATAATGATAGCCCGAACCCAGATAGGTTTATTGCAAAACGCATAATCAATTTGTTCGGCGTCAATTTCTTTACAACTTTGTTCTCCCAAAAGATTCACATAACCACCGATTGGAAGGATATTAAGAGAGTATCGTGTACCTTTGAAAGTATAACCCACGATTTCTTTACCAAATCCTACTGCAAATTTTAAAACACGTACTTTGAGCGACTGGGCAGCGAAAAAATGTCCAAGTTCGTGAGCTATGATTAAAACGATAAGTACGAGTGTAAAAACTATAATTGTATTGATCATATTTTCGAAGATTAGTTATTTGACTATTGACGCTTCAAATAATTTGAGGTTTATAAAAGGAATAACGTCTCCCTATGTTGAGGTATTTGTATCTTTATATATGGTGTATGTTTGTTGTTAGCGCCCTTGGGGTTGTCCCAAGGGCGCGATTTTTATCCCTTCTTTTCCTCACTTTCCTGTGAGTTTAGTTTTTCCTTAAGGCTGGCAAGTAGTTCGTTTTTTGGGTCGATTTCTTCCAAAGAGGCAATGCGTTGTTTGGCCTTTTTATAATCTCCCTGCAGGAGATAATTTGTGCATAGTTTAATATGTAATTCTGGATCGTTGGGAACAAACTGCAGGAGGTTATTGAAGATCATGATGGACTTGTCTATTTGATTGTTGGCAGAGGCGATATCTCCCATAATCATACCTGACTCGTAAATCACATAAATAAAATGATTTTTCTTTTCACCAACCAGTTGCATTGCTTTACCAATAAGTTTTTGAGCTTCAGTATATTCTCCTTCCTCAACTTTACGTTTTGCAGCATAGGTAAGAAACCCGGGATCATTGGGGCGGTATGAAAGTGCTTGTTGAACAAGTGAGTTAATATCATCAAGCCCGCCTTCTCCTGTTTTGTCGAGTACATAAGCAAGCCCCATATACACTTCCCCCCAGCGGTCATTTTCTTGAAGCAATTCAAGAAAAATCGCTTTACCTTCTTCGTATTGTTTTTCATACAAATGAAAGGTGGCTTTAGAGAGTCTGGCAAGAGGATTCTTTTCGTCAAGTTTCAAAGTTTCTTCCATATACTGTTTCGAAGGGGCAAGCTGCCCCATCTTCATATAAGCATATGAAAGACTACCATTGATAATGATTTGTTGTTCATCAGTGGTCACCTGGTGCTTAGCAAAATGGAGTATTTGTGTTGCTTTATAGTAATTATTGGAGCGCAGAAATAAATTTGCTAAATCCATATAGGAAAATATTTTTTTTGGTTCCTCTTTAATTAATATGCGCAGCTGAAGCTCGGCCCCAATTGAATCGCCGAGTATCTCCTTGTTAAGGGCGTACATTCGTTTCAAATCATCCCGCTCTGGTTGTAACTCAATAATCCCCTCAAGCATGTTTTGTGCGTCTGCTATCTGTTGTTTCGATCGAAAGAAATTCATCAGAGTAATTCGCGGTTTCACATCTTGAGGGTTTAGGTCGATTATTTTGCGTAACTCCACAACTGCAGCCGTCTCACGCCCCATGTCCATAAGGGTTTTCGCTTTCAGCGTCATATATTGAATGGGGTGTTGGCCAAACATAATAGCGTTGTCCAGATGGGTTAAGGCATCCTCCAGAAACTTGGAAGATATCGAAAGTTGCGCTTTTAAAAATAAGACTTCAGAATTCACAGGATCTATTGCGAATGCTCTTTCAGCGTATTGACCGGCCTCGGGCAACTGCTCCATGAAAATAGATGCATAACCAGCGTGGACAAGCATAAGAACATTCTCAGGTTGCTGTTCTACAGCCCTTTGAAACATCTCTGAGGCTTCTTTAAGCTTTTGTTGCCTTTCAAAAATCCTACCTTGCAAAAAGAGGTTTTCACCATCATTGGGCGTTAAGTCCAGCTGGGCCGAAACGAGTTTCGATGCTGTTTTGATATCTCCCTGATCAAAATAATCTGCAGCAGTATTGGATGTACTTTTTTCACCTTCGTTAATGCCTGTTTGAGACGAATTGATCTTTGCGTGTTGAAGAGTGAGAGATCTCAATTGTGGATAAAATAAACCACATGCAATCAATAAAAAAACACAGGATAGGCATAATCCTTTCCAGGTAATTATTTTGAAAAGTTTCATTTTAGCTTGGCTCCGTTATAGTATATAGCTTTTCATAAACTTGATAAATGGATATAATAAGCAAATAAATCTCAAAAACATAAAAACTTCCATAATTATGTTTATCACAGAGGACAAAAAAATGGATTTTCCTGGATTTGATAAAAAAGATGTTTCTTGCTGTTTTCCAAATAATGCAGTTTCTGGACGAACCGTTGATGGCGTATATAAGAAAAAGTTAGCAGACGGAAGGGAAGTGCTTGAGATGTATTTCTCAGATGGCTCTGTCGTGTCAATCATGGCCACGGGCAATACGTTAGAGGTAGCCGGAGAATTTCTTAATGACAAGAAAGTTCTGCGTGCTGGCTATAGTGAGTCGTTTTTCAAGGTGACAGGATAAGCTGATGGAAGATTTTGTGAGACAATTGAAGGAACGTGTCATCCTCTCTGAAATCATAGGCAGAGATGTAACTTTGACACAAAAAGGAACAAACATCATGGGTTTATGTCCTTTTCACGATGAAAAAACAGCTTCATTTAAAGTCACCAATGATAAAGGTTTTTACCATTGTTTTGGTTGTGGAGAAAATGGTGATGCTATCACCTATCTGCAGAAAACTAGGCAATTAGAATTTATGGAAGCAATTACGGAACTCGCCAATGGGGTAGGGATGACAGTACCCAGCAGGTCGAAATCCACTAAAAAACGAAACTCACCGATTTACGGAGTAATGGAAAAAGCAGCATCTGTTTACCATGAATGTCTAACAACCCTACCTGAAGGAGAAGAGGGGAGGAGGTACCTTGAAAAACGAGGCATTCCAAAAGAAATTGTGGAAAAGTACAAAATAGGAATGGCTCCAGATCCTCAAAAATATGGTTGGCAATATTTGCTAAATAAACTGACTCCGGCAGAAAAGAAGGCTGCAAAAAATGCAGGCTTATTTGCAGAAAAAAAATCTCACCAATATGATCGGTTCCGAAATAGAATTATGATGCCAGTGTTTAATTCTACAGGACAAATTGTTGCCTTTACCGGCAGGACACTGGATGACGATCAGGCGAAGTACATAAATTCGCCTGAAACAGAAATCTTTAAAAAATCTCACATCCTTCTTGGTTTATTTCAAAACAAATCGGCCATCCGGTTAAACAAACAGGCTCTTTTGGTCGAGGGAGCGTTTGATTTTCTTAGCCTGGTAAAACATGGTGTTGATACAGCAACGGCATCGATGGGTACAGCTCTAACCATTGACCAGCTTACTATTTTGACAAGCATGGGGACAGATCTGGATATCTATTTGCTTTTCGATGGCGATATTGCAGGTCTAAGAGCTATGTACCGTGCAGCCCCAATGTTTCTAAAGCTAAATATTCGGTGTCATGTGGGTAAATTACCCGAAAAACATGATCCAGACACATATATTACGAAATATGGTCGGGAAAAGTTTGATGAGCTGGTGTATTCAGGAGCGCCACTTATTGAATTTTTGGCTGAGGAATTACTAAAGATAAACAAGGGAGCCATTGGGAAAAAATTTGTGGATGAAATGCATAAACTATTAAAAAATTGTCCAACAAAGTTGTTGAAGCAACGATTGCTCCAGGGCGTCGCTGTTCGACTAAATGTAGATATTGGGCTGTTGCTTCAGGATGCAAGTCTGGAAGTCGGAGAAATGCACCTGGAACCTGAACCCCCAAAAGCATTGCAAACTCAATTTTCCAGACGAATCATAGCTTTTCTTTTGCATAACCCTGACAAATACGATTGGTTGTCAAAGTGCTCTTTCCAGAAGTTTTGCTCTGATTCCTTCAGTCGTTGTGTCTGTCAGGTGTTTGAGGATAATTCAACAGAGAACTCGGATATCATAGAGATGTTTAGAGGAACAAAATGGGTAAACGAAATTGATAGAATTTTGAATCCTTCAAGCATTGAGAGTCGGATATTGGCTTTATCAAATCCACACTCTGAAATGGAAGCGTTTAGTCGTTGGGTTCAACAACAAGCTGCAAATACGGAAATGGCACAGTACAAAAGTTCAATTATCACACCTTTACTGCAAGGTGATTTACCCCCAAAAGATGTGTTGTAGCCTACCTGTCATTATTCCCCATGCACCATCACCTTTGTACAGGCAAATAAAAACAAGCAGTGCAAACACGAGAATCGCCAAATAACAAAGAGTATTGTATATAACCTGCAACAGTGAATTAATCCAATTTCCACTTTTTTCATACTTATCCCGAAGTAAAGATGGAATATTTAAAATTGTGTTAATGATAGAAAATAACATCAATCCAATCACAACAACTGAAATTCCTATAGTTAGTCCATTCATGCGTAACCTCTAAAAAGCAGTACAGTATCCTTAATAGGGAATACCATTTAAAAGACTAAAACACCAAAACATAATAAAAGTAGGATTATTATTATTATTGACACTTTTGCAGGGTTTGTATAAAATTACTGATAACAACAAACATAAAAAACCAAAAACTTTGGGGAGATGAGATGATTAATAAAGTTATTTTAGTGGGAAATTTAGGGCAAGACCCAGAATTGAAATATACTTAGGCTGGTACTGCCGTCGCAACGTTAAGCGTTGCTACAAGCCGGACTTGGAAAGACAAAGATAACAATAGGCAGGAAGAGACGGAGTGGCACCGGGTAATAGTTTGGGTACAAACAGCCGAATTTTGTGGAAATTATCTGTCTAAAGGAAATAAGGTCTATGTGGAAGGTCGTCTGCAAACTCGCAAATGGCAGGATCAAAATGGTAACGATAGGTACACCACTGAAATCGTGGCAAACGAATTGAAATCTCTTACACCGAAAGGAGAAGGAGAAGGTGTTGGTAGTTCAAGTTCATCACACGACGATCCCGAAAACTCCTCTAATGTAGGAAATGGATCGTCATCAATGCCTCTTGAAAATAAAGATGTCCCATTCTGATAAAACTAAACAATAACAGTCACTAGTAGACGTTCTGGGGCATACCAAGAGATTGGTTATGCCCCTTTCTTGCCTTTACGGTTTAGGTGTTTTTTTATGGGTCGAAATAGAATAAAAAAGTCAGAAAAAGCGGTAAAGGTTTCTATAACTATTCAACCGACGACTTATAAAAGTTTAATGGAAAAAGTTGTTGGCGGTAAAAAACTATCCCGTGCCATCAACGATACGCTTGTGTGGTATGTTGAGATTATGGGTATTATAAGTAGTAAACAGCAACAAATTTTAACACCTGGCGAGATGGAAACCCTTGAAACAATATTCCCAAGAGTTAGAACTGGGCCAGGGCAATTAGTAAGTTTTAAGAAAAAAATCAGCTCTTTCTTTGGTGATTCACTAACAGAAATAGAACGAAGCACAATTGAGGAAAGGTTCGATGTCCCAGTCCATTTATTAAACGAAAAATTATCAACCTTATCTGACTTTGAATTGGTATGGCTTTATGTGCAATTAGAGTATCTTAGCGAAAAGACAAAACAAAAAAAGAAAAATGAAAGCATCAGTAGTGAAAGAGGAGAAACATAACATGTTTTATTGTCCAGGAATCATCGCAGCCTCTGACCAACTTTATCAGGAGCGGGAAGGAGACACAGAAATCCCTCAGTATTCCCACCCTGAATTTAAGACTGTTCAGGTTATTCACTGCATGGACTTCCAGCACAATGTGCTCCATATGGAAAAGATGTGCTATGACAAGGAGGTGCCAACGGGAATATTTATCAAAGCGCGCAACTTAAACCGTCAGGCTGGAAATGTGCGACGATTTGCGACTTGGTTTGAAGCCGCATGCGATGTGAGGCATTTCTGCCGGCGAATAGCAGCTCTGTCCGTTCCAATAAAATCTCCCGGTGCACTTGTTCCCGGCACCCCTACGATGGCACGCCTTCTAGCCATATACCAGAGCTGGCCCTTTGAAATAGAAGAGCCATTTTCTCAGATGGAGAGTCTTTATAAAAAGAAGTATGGAGATAAGTTTGATCGCAGTAAAATGTTTGTTCTTCAGGCTACGGATGACCTTGAGTTTTTGTACCGTGCAACTATTCCTGGACATACCATGGATATATTTTATGCAGGAACGGAACTTGAGGGCCGAAGCAGAAAATTAGCTACCACCAAACTCATATGGGAAGAATATCATTTTGAAACACCTGTTACAGAGGTAGAGGAATCTGAGTATACTCATTTACTTATTGAAGATGCCATGAAATATCGGGAACTTTGTTCTGCAAAGAAGGTATCCGCATGACCCAGAAACCTGGATTTTTCAAAGTTGGAGATCGATGTCGAACAGGTGCCTATGGTTGGTTTGACAATAGACTGTATTGTTGGCGACTTAACTGGCATGTCCCTGTTTGGAAAAGCACGATTGAAATTGATAATGATTTTGTAACAGCATTCAGAGAAGGGATAAAGGAGTACAGTTTTGTGGAGGTGTCTGGATTGGTACCTTTACCAATGTTTACTTTCCGTTTTGAAGAGCCAATTGGTTTTTGGCATGCCATAGTGAACGGGCAAATCATTCACCCGGAACATTATTATGAGGTTTTGAAAGGGAACCGAGCAACAATACAACTACTCTTAGTCAATAATAATAAAGTGATCGACACTCTACCTATTGAGGTGGGGGGGATGATAATGGGTAAATTTTATAAATCGTTGTCTGAGCAGATCCACCCACCGTATCAACAGCGTGATTTTAATGGAGCAGTAACATTGTTTAACCAGGAGCAGAAACTCAATCAGATTTTTATGAGCGGCCAAAGGGGTCGCATTTAGAGAGAGCAATATGTTATTTAATCAGCCAACACTCACAGTTCATGCCATGGGGCGCTTGAAGAATATTCCGGATTTGTTAAGTGCAGACGTAATGTCTTTTTTTACCGGGCCAATCCTTTGTACGAAGAAGCGGTGAAGCGAAATCGCAGAACAGCTGGAATTCCTAAAGAGCAGAAGTATTTCCATATTGAGGGTGACGAACTCCTTTTTCCAAGGGGTGCAATCCGACCGGTGGTAGGATTGTGTGCAAAGCATGGCGTTAAACTGCAGGTCACTGATAATCGTTCAGAGGGCGTGCTAAAACTTTTAGGGATTGAATTTATTGGTACGCTTCGTGACTATCAGGAGGCGGCTGTCAAAGATGTCTTACAGCGTGAATTTGGAGTTTTGGTACTTTCCACCGGAGGCGGCAAGACAATTACTGCCATATATTTAATGTGCCAACATGCTGTATCTACGATAATATCAGTTCCTAATGTTGAGCTTGCTCACCAGTGGCTACGTTCCATAAAACAGTTTACAAATTTAACATCTGTTGGGCTACTTGGCGATGGAGTGGTTGATATACAGCCGGTAACAGTCGCTATTATCAACTCTTTGTCTGACCACTCTGAGATGCTTGCTGATAAGTTTAGATATGTAATATTTGACAAGGGACACCGCTGCGGATCTGAGATGTACATTAATGGTCCTCTGACATTATTACCAACAAAATACCAGACTGGTCTCTCCGCAACATTCTACAGGCGAGATGGAAGAAACGATGTACTGGAATGGTTTTTAGGCAGCATTGTGCATGAGGGCGATAAAGATGAGCTTCGTGATAAAGGTGCTGTGTTACGGCCTGATGTCTGTCAAATACCGACTAATTTCTTTTATAATAATCCTGCTGGTGAATATCAGAGGATGATTAGTGCTATGGTGGAGGATGGCAATCGTAACGAACTAATTGCAAATGAAGTCATTCAGGATGTCCAGTATAGAAAAAATGGGGGAATAACACTAGTTGTTTCAGATCGCAAAAAACATTTGGAAAATATACTGGAGATTGTAAAAAAACATATTCCTGAGTCTTGGGTGTTTCTGTTGACAGGATCAACTAAAAGGAAAGAGAGAAGAGAGATAGTTGAAAAACTTAATGGTTACGGTAGTTTCGTGTTGTTTTCGACGGTTGCTTTGATTTCGGAAGGATTTGATTTAAGACAAATAATTTCCGCCCATTTGGCAACGCCTTTGACATTCAAATTACGTATTGTTCAAATAATTGGAAGAGTTTTGAGGCCAGAGTCTGGGAAACGGCCTGTCGTAATTGATTATGTTGATTCAAAGGTGTGATTGCTTGAACATCGGGCATCGCAACGTTTGGAAACAATTGTTTCGGAAACTGATGCAACAGTGATCGATGTCCCCCCATGGGTAAACAGCTCTTTGCCAGAGTCTATTACCCCTCAAAAGCGACAGGTGAAAGAGCAAAACAGAAAACCACTTGAAGAAAAAATACAAATTGGCAAACAATTAAGCTTAGGGAGATGGAAAAAAATAATCATCCAAAATAGCCAGGAGAAATATTCAGA